>JBJFGY010000061.1:0-2024 GCA_051893155.1 Bacilli bacterium | reverse complement strand
ATCTTGCTTTTTCCAACTATTGAATAGTTTTAGTTTTCTTTATAAATGTGGTGATATCCTCTCTTAGATTTATAATCGATTGGTACACATTTGTCAAAATTGCATTTTGAACAAATGGTATAGGGTGGAGTAGAAATTGGTAAATTATTCCACTCATCTTCTTCTTCAAATTCAAGTACTGCCTCAATAGGTGCTTCAAACTTATATTTACATTTTGGACAGATGTATTTAACTGTTTTTCCACTTAATGAAAATGGAAAGCTATTAAAATCAAACATATTTACCTCCGTTATGTTACCTCAAAAGCAAATTCTAATTTAGTACCACATTTTGGACAATCGTAAGGCGAACGATTAAAACTTTTTAAAATAGATAGTTCATATTTTAAAAATTCATTTCTAATTTTATGTTTTGCTTTATCAATTAACATAATCATTTTATCATGTAATTTATGTTTTTTTCTATAAAAACCATAATATCTTATAATTTTATACTGTGTTGGGATTAGATGTCTTAAAATCATGAAAATAAATTCTTCAGCAGTAACAGTTAATTCATGATAAGAATCATCTTCATGTGCATTGTAACAAAATGTAACATTTTTACCATCATAATTAATTATTCTATTTTCACTTATTGGAGCTCTGCCACAATATCTAGTTACATATTCAACTCCATCTTTTATTGATTTGAATTTCTTTTTTTCAGCATGAACATAGAAACCATTTTTATGATTTTTATATGAGTTTACTTTTTCAACTTTAAAAGATGAACCAATATCTTTTTCAAGCAAATCTAAAAGTATTTTTTGAAATCTTTTAGATAAAGCGTTAAAATCAAAATATTCATATTTAGAAACAAAACCATTTTCAGATAAAGATAATTCGGCGATTAATATATGAATATGTGGATTGAATTTTAAATCTCTACCAAATGTATGAAGAAAAGCAAAAAATCCAGGTGTTTGTTTAATTTTCTTTTTGTATTTTTTAAGTTTACCTAGTTTCTTATTATATTTGTAATATTCATTAAAAATAGAATATATAGTATCTCTTACAGCTTTAAATAATATGTCAATTCTTTTATCAAAAGGATGAAAAAAATATTTTCTTAATTCTTTTGGAATAGTAAAAACGATTTGTCTATGTTCACAGTTATATGTAGTTTGCATAATTTTTTCTACACGACTATTTTTATATTTGTATCCACATGATGAACAAAGGCGAGATTTACATGTATGACCAATAAATACAGCATCATTACATTTTGGGCATATATAAGTAGAAAATCCTAAATTTTTATTATGACAATCAATAATTTTATGAATTTCATTATATGCATTAGATCTATATAAATCTATTAAATCTTTATTGTTGTTATAAAGCATATCAAAATGATCTTCAAAAATTTTAGTAATAATACCTGTTTTTTTAAAAGAGTTATAATTTGGATTAATTGTGCCATCATCATTAAACATGTTTTCATCAAATTGATGTTCTAAGAAAAAATTGTAAAAATCTTTATTTTCGTTATTATTCATAAATATATTATAAAATAAAAAGAATTCCATTGGAATTCTTAAGGAAAAAATAATTATATTATTTTTTCACTTTTCTTGTGATAAAAAAGACTAAACCCTATAAAATAATGGTCCAGTCTTTATTTTAAATACCTTATTCAATTATATTAATTCAAATTTAATTCCTAAAACTCCATATTGTTTTTGCTTTTTTCTTGAATAAAAACTTTCAAGAGTAGAAATTAATTCTTCTTTAGTCATTGACTTGTTTGCTAACATACTTATATCAAAATCATTAATCATATCTTCAAAAGAGTCATATCTTAACAGTTCTACAACTTTTACCTTAAACGACTCATTTAACAAAGGTTCTTTTAAAAATTTAATAGTATCTCCAAGTTTAATTTTTTGTCTTTTCTCATCAAAAAGTCTAATTTCGATTCTTTTAGTACCTTTAAGTATAAAATCATAATATTTAGATTGTAATTTCATTTCATGTTCCATA
>JBJFGY010000060.1:0-2024 GCA_051893155.1 Bacilli bacterium | reverse complement strand
TTTAGGCTCTTCACGATTTAGTGGGGAGTAAAGAGGAATAACTCGTCACGAACTGGTGGGGAGTTTTTCTAATAAAACTTCACGATTTGGTGGGGACATTTTCTAATAAAACTTCACGTTCTAGTGGGGAGTTTAATATCAAAAAACAGAGTTCATCAAAATGAACTCTGTTTTACATTACATATGAATTATTATATAATTAATTTGCAGAAAAACTATATATTTCATATGTAACTATATAATACCATAATTTTAGGAAAAATGATATAAGTTGTTGACCTTTTGTAGTAAATGAAATAATAGTTGTTACTGCAAAAGGAGTTGTAATGAAAGAAATAAAAGAATTATTGGGGTTAAAGAATAACAAAGTGAAAGTGTTATCGGTTGAAGAACAACAAGAAGGTAAAGAAAAAGTACAAATTATTACATTAAAAGGAACAACAAATAAAGTAAAATGTCCAATTTGCTTAAAATATACGAAATCAGTTCATGATAAATTGAAACCTATAAAGATTAAATATAATAAAGTAGCTGATAAAAAGTGTTATTTAATATTACTGAAAAGAAGGTTTATCTGTCATAGTTGTAAAAAGAAAATAGTCGAAGATTTAGGAATCAATTTAAATGGTAAAACAATATCAAATTCACTGGAAATAAAGATTAGGAAAGACTTATTAAAACCTAATTTTAATATCAAACAAATTGCAGAAGATAATGATGTTTCACAAGATAAAGTTAGAAGTATTTTAAAGGATGCCATGAGCGATTATCCACCATACTTAAGAACATTACCACAGATAATATCATTTGATGAGTTTAAAGCAGATACATCTTATGGTAAATATGCATGTGTAGTCAACAATCCAATAAAAAAGAAAATACTAGATGTATTACCAAGCAGAAAAAAAGATTATTTAATAAGTTATTTTACACATGTAGAGAATAGAGAAGACGTTAAATATGTAATTGGCGATATGTATGAAACATATTTAATAATTACTAAAACAATGTTTAAGAATGCAAAATATGTTGTAGATAGATTTCATTATGTAACTTATATAATGGATGCTTTGGATGATATAAGAATAAGATTACAAAAAGAACATGGATATAATTCTAGGCAATATAGAATATTGAAAAGCAAAAAGAATGTAAGTTTACTTAGAATTAGATATGGAGACGAAAGGATAAAATGGTATGTTTATACAAAAAGATATGAAAAAGGTAAATATGTTTATAAACTACCTAAAACTATATTAGAAGAAATGCTATCTATTAGCGATGAATTAAATAGAGGATATGAATTAAAAGAATTATTTTTAGATATTGTAGCTAACTCAGATTATAAAAATGCAGAAAGAGATTTACGAGTATGGATAGATTTATGCAAAGAAAGTAAAATAGTAGAGTTTATAGAAGCAAGCAAAACAATAGAAAATTGGTTACCACATATAGTTAATTCATTCATAGATAAAAGGTTTACTAATGGCTTTATTGAAGGATTAAATAACAAAATAAAAGTAATTAAAAGGAATGCATATGGGTATAAAAATTTTGAATTTTTTCGATTAAGATTACTTTATATACTAAACGGAACATTGAGCGGAAGGAGTAAAAATAATGACAAATAAGGATGAATTGCTATATAAGATAAACACAATTATAGATTACTTAAAGAAACATAATTGATATGATTATAAGTTATATAATAAGTTATGCCAGGAATGGGAAATTCTGATTCTAATATAGTAGAATATGCAGAAGATGTATATGTGTTAATTAATGAATTATTAGAGACTAAAAACGATAAAAAAAATAAGTAAAAAAATTCAAAAATAGCAAAAATTAATAATTTAACTTTTTTTAAAAATGACAAATTATGGGATTTAAAAATTTCTAAATTTTTAAGGTGCAACAGCAGCAAAAAAACAGGTGTTAAAAATATTACATCAATAATGCCTGTTTTTCCTTTTAGTTATATGTGGTTGAGCTAATTTTTAGTCCCCAGTGAAAATTGTAGAGCC
>JBJFGY010000059.1:0-2070 GCA_051893155.1 Bacilli bacterium | reverse complement strand
TAACAATCTCTAATTTTTTTATGTCAAGAATTATTTTTACCTAAACTCAAAATAATGTGTTTTTATTCTAAATAATTTTGTTTTATGATAGAATAATAGTAAGTTGTGTGTTATGTGGGGTGCTTTATGAAAGATGTTACTAAAGCAATGATTCAAATTTATAATTTAAGAGAACTAGGTTATGATTTTATGGGTTATGATTTTAAAAATATTAAGGAATTAAGCTTTCATCATTTGATTGTTCCAAGAAAAGATTGTGAGGCAGTAGGTATAGGAAATGGGTATTTATTTTGGAATGGAGCAATCCTTGTTCAAAAAACATCACATGATTACCTGCATATTGTTGAAAGAATTGATCGAGATAGATTTAATTATATAACTACCCAAATGATTACTGAAAATCAAAGAAATGAGTTAATATATGAATGTTTAGTAAAAATTTCAAATTGTCTTGATGGATTTGAAAGAGAATATTCGAGTCTTCATAGTAAAAAAAATATAAATGTTCCTCTTATAAAAGAAGAATATACTCGTAGACTTTTTAAAAGGTAATATATAGACTTTTACTTATAAATTTAGTAAAATTATTTTGGGTGTTAGTATGAATTTAGTAGTTAATAATTATAATATACTAGAAATATTAATTATGACTTACCTTGTAAGTTTTTTTCTAGTATTTATAACAAAAAAACTTGCGGTTCACGTAAATGCATTAGATATGCCAAATGAAAGAAAAGTTCATAAAAAACCAATGCCAAGACTTGGTGGTCTTGCAATATATGGTGCATTTTTATTTGGATATATTATGTATGGAAGTGTTACTACTCAAATGATATCAATATTAATTGCTTCATTTGTATTAGTTTTATTAGGTATATTTGATGATATTAAACCAATTAGTGCTAAAATAAAAATACTTATACATATTATTGTTGCCTCAATTGTAGTTTTTTATGGCAAACTTTATTTTAGTGAAATATCTATTTTAGGTTTAAAACTATTTTTACCTATATGGATAAATCAAATAATTGCAATATTTTTTATAGTAGGAGCAATTAATGCTATTAATTTAATTGATGGACTTGATGGCCTTTGTGCTGGCATTAGTTCTATATATTTTATAACAATTGCAATAATTGCCCTTATTTTAAATAAAATGAATGGACTTGATATAATTTTATGTATTGTAATGCTAGGCTCAACACTTGGCTTTTTAACTCATAATTTTCCCCCAGCAAAAGTGTTTATGGGAGATTGTGGTTCAACATTTTTAGGATTTATGATTGCCGTAATTTCTTTATTAGGATTTAAAGGTGCAACATTTACATCTTTAGTTATACCAATTGTTATTTTAGCAGTGCCTATTTTTGATACATTATTTGCAATACTTCGTAGACTTATTCATCATAAAAATATTGGAGAACCTGATAAAAATCATTTACATCATCAACTTTTAAAAATGAAATTTTCTCCAAAAGTTACAATATTAATAATATATGGAATCGATATGTTATTTTCAGCAGTATCAATTTTCTATGTACTTGGAGATAATCAAATAGCTATAATAGTTTATTTAATTTTAATGACACTTCTATTATATATAGTTGTAAATACGGATATATTATATGAAAAAAAGGATAAATCAAAAAAATAATATAGAAACACTAAAAAAAATTTTAAAAATAGTGACTATTATTTTCCTAAGTAGTAGTCCAATTTTCGATTGCATTTTTTTTCATAGTAGAGTGACAACTTTAATAAGAATATTAATTATTTTAATAATACTTATTACAACAATATTTTTATATCAAGATTCAAGAAAAAAAGTTATATGGTTAATACTTTATTATTTTATATGTGGTGTTTATTTAATAATAAATTATTATCATAATCAAAATTTTGTATCTTTATTTCCTAATAATTTTAATTATAATTTTATTAGTGAATTATTTACTATTTTAAAATTAATTATGCTAGTAACTTTAATATATTCGTTGTATTATCAAAAACTAAATAAAAAAAATTATTTATTAATTTTTAAAATTTGGGCATTAATTATTACTTTATCTA
>JBJFGY010000058.1:0-2087 GCA_051893155.1 Bacilli bacterium | reverse complement strand
TTTGAATATTGTATAATTAATTGCACGATAGAGGCATAAAAATATAGACACATAATTAAAAATCATTTAAAATGTTAGTTGCGAGACTGAACATTGGAGGTTTTTAATTATGTGTCAAGAAAATTATAACACAAATAAAAAAGAATTTAAACAGTTAACGTATAAAGATAGAGTAAAAATTGAAACATTATATAATGACCAACATTTAAATTATACTCGAATTGGTGAAATATTAGGAAAACATAGAACAACAATAAGTAGAGATATAAAATTAGGACTAGTTGAATTGGAAACAACATATCTACCAGTATGGAAATATTGTGCAGAAGTGGCACAAAGAAAAAATGAAGAAAACGAAACAGCAAAAGGAACAAATTTGAAGATAGGAAATGATATGAAGTTAGCCAAATTTATAGAAAAAGAAATAAAAGAAGGAAAAAGCTCGCCAGAAGTAATAGAGTATAAAATAAAACAAGGAAATTATTCAACGACATTGTGTTTTAAGACAATTTATAATTATATAGATAAAGAAATACTTGAAGTAAAAAGAAAAGATTTAACATATGGAAATTATGCTAAAAAAGAAGATAGTAAGAAAGAAGAATCTGATAAGATAAAACCAAATAAAGAAGGAAAAACAATACATGATAGACCAGAAGAAATAGAAACAAGAGAAGAAATAGGACATTGGGAAATGGATTTAGTAGAAGGATTAAAAGGGAAAAAAGAGCCTTATTTATTAGTATTGAGTGAAAGAAAGACAAGAAAAGAAATAATAGAGTTAATACCAAATAAAGAAGCAATATCAGTAGCTAAAGCATTGGATAGAATAGAAAGGGAAATGGGAGTAGTAAAATTCAGAGAGACATTTAAAACGATTACAACAGATAATGGAGCAGAATTTAAAAATTGGAAAGTAATAGAGAAATCATATACAGGAAGTAAAAAAACAAGAACAACGCAGTACTTTGCAGATGCATATAGTTCGTGGCAAAGAGGAACAAATGAAAATATAAATAAAATGATAAGAAGATTTTTACCCAAAGGAACAAGTTTTAAAGGATTAAAACAAGAGGATGTAAAGAGAATAGAAAAATGGATAAATAATTACCCAAGAAAAATATTAAAATTTAAAACATCAGAAGAATATTATGAAGAACAAATAAAAGTAGCTTAAAACTAACAAAAATGATTTTAAATTTTTTTATAAAAAATCGTGCATTTAATATTGCAATGTACATTTTTTATGTTTTTTCTACTTTTATTTGCATTTTATTTTTTATAATGCTATAATTTATACAAATATTACACTTAATTTTACTAAAGATAAAACAAGGATGTGTTATTTATGGATATTAATAGCATTGTTGATAAGTTAAATAATCAATTAGATAAATTAAATAATATAAAAAATGGAAATTCAATTAATACTAATGATTTTTTTACAGATGACGAAACTTTTAACGACGATTTAGATTTAAGTGCTATTAAAGAAGATTCTTCTTCTACTATCGTTTCTGAAAACAAACGGTGAAATTGATGTTGACTCAGAAATTAAAGAAGATTATTCAAATATTGAACCTGATGATGAAACATTATCTTTGGTAACTTTAAAAGAACGTCGTTTACTTACAGCACAAACAATGTTTAAAAAAAGCATTAAAGTTTCCTTAAAATCGTTTTTAATTTCAATTTCAATAAGTTTTTTAAATTTGTTTATTTAAATATATGCAAAAAAGCTATCTAATAATAATTAGATAGCTTTTTTCTAAATTTATTTTGTTAATATTTTTTCTATTTCTTTAAATCTTTTAACTTTTTTAGTTGTTGTTTTTTCCAACTCTTCTGTTGTAAGTATAAGCTCTTTTATTCTTTTAAATTGTGATAGATTTTTATTTATTTCCTTTATATCTTCCCAAACTAAATCTTTATATTCACTTTTCTTTTTATCTCCAAATTGTTTTTTTATCATTTCCTCATCATAAACAATTTTTATTCCTAATGCAATTTCTTTTTTTGCATTTTCTCTTGGAAATAATATACTTTCTTTTACATATGGTAATTTATTTACTAAAAACTCTATATCA
>JBJFGY010000057.1:0-9516 GCA_051893155.1 Bacilli bacterium | reverse complement strand
ACTAGATTTTATCTAGGCTAAATTAGTATTTTTTTATTAAAGTGTCAAAGATGGGGAAATTATAGTTAAATCTCTTGGATATGACAATAAAGGAAGATTAAATTTATCAAGAAAAGATGCCTTACCAAAAAGTAATGAAGAAAAAGAAACAAATAAAGAAGTAAAAACAAAAGGTCTTTTTGGAAAAAGCAAAAAATAATATTTAAAACTTATCAATAAAAATTGATAGGTTTTTTATTTGATTTTTTAAAATATAATGATATACTTAATTTGGGTAGGTAATATATTTTATTAAGGAGTAAATATGAGAAAATGTTTTAAAGGATTATTAGGCTTTATAGCTTTTTTATTAATATTATCTACTATTTTATTTGTTTTTTATTTTATTTATTATAAAGTAACTAATAATGATGGTGATATTAAAATAACTGGTAGTTTATCTATTAATTATCATGATGGTAATGTAATAAAATTTGATAAATCAAAAAATACTACAATAACTATAATTAATAATGGTAAAGAGGGAGCATATTATTATATTGAATTTATAAATATAAATAATGAAACAGATATTAATTATTCATTAACTGATAATAATGTTATTAATATTAGTGATAAATTATCTAATAAAAGTGAAATAATATCAAGTTATATATATATTAATGCTGGTGAAATACAAAATTATGATTTAAAATTTTCAGCTTCATCTGAAAATATTAAAAAAATTGAAATAAATATTGAAGAAGAAACTCTTGAAGATAATTCTTTTGCAGAAACAATATTAAAAAATAATATTGTAAAAGATAAACCCCTTACTATTGTTGGTAAAGAGGAGGCTACTACAGATGAGGGTTTGATTGAAGAATCTGATGATTTTGGCTCATCTTATTATTTTCGAGGTAATACTTTAAATAATAATGTTTTAATAAATAACTTAAAATTTAAAATAGTTAGAATTAATGGTGATGGAAGTGTTAAACTAGTTTTAAATGAAAATATTGAACAACTATCTGAATATTCTGATGCTGGAAACTATAAATTTAAAGAAAGCACAATATATTCAGTACTTAATAGTTGGATAAATGAAAATCTTGGTAAATATTCTTCATTTCTATCAAATCAAAAATATTGTAATGATACGCTTTTAAATGATAATACTTTTTATGCTTATACAAGAGTTATGGAAGATAATATTCCATCACTTATATGTTTAAGTGAAAAGTTTACGAGTAAAGTTGCTCTTTTAACTGTTGATGAAGTTCTTTTCGCAGGTGCTACAATAAATAATGAAAATAAATCTTTTTATCTTTATAATGAAAATATTACTTCTGATATATATTTAATGACATCAGCAAAACTATTAAATAATACTTATTATCCATTTGTTTTATCTACTACTGGTAAAATAGAAAGTGATGTACCTGGAACTTATTTAAGAAGTGTAAGGCCTGTTATAACTATAATTAAAACGGCAATGGTAACTGGCAGTGGTACTATGGATGATCCATATATTTTAATTGAAAGTTAGTGTAAACATCAAAAGTAAAATGTAAAGTTTATCTTTTAAATTAAGTAAAATATTGTTAAAATATTTTCAGGTGATATATTATGTTTAATGATATTATAGTATTTTTAAAAAGTTTAACATTTATTGATTATATATTTTTCTTTACAGTTGTTTTTCTAATGGTATTAATTATTAGCTTAATATACTTTATAAAAATAAATGGAAAGATTATTGAAAGCGATCCAGTAAAAAATAGTGATGATTTAAAAGAAATTGCTACAGCTTTAAAAGATCTCAAACCAATTAGTTTTACACCTTATGAAAAAGAAGAGGAAGAAAAAGCAATTATTAGTTATGATGAATTATTATCTAATACTGGTCAATTTGAATTAAATTATTCTAATGAAGAAAAAAATGGTGATGTATTAATTAAAAAAGTTGACCTTAATAATTTAATTAATGATAAAAAACCAGATGAAATGAAAATGGAAGTACATTTAATGAGTTTATCAAGAGAAGAGGAATTTTTAAAAACATTAAAAGAATTACAAAAAATATTAAGTTAGGGGAATGGTTATGAAATTTAATATAATTACACTTGGTTGTAAAGTAAATAGTTATGAAAGCAATTTTATGAAGGAATCCTTAATTAATAATGGATTTTCTTTTTGTAGTGAGAATGAAAAATGTGATATATTAATTTTAAATACATGTACGGTTACAGATACTTCAGATAAAAAAAGTTTAAAAGAGGTAAGAAGACTTAAAAGAGAAAATCCAAACTCTATTTTAGTGGTATGTGGATGTTCTGTACAAAATAATATTGATAAATACAAAAACATGGGTATTGATATTTTAATGGGCAATATAAATAAAAGCAATATTGTAAATATTATTAATGATTATTTAGAAAGTAAAATTCCATATGAATGCATTGCTAAAACAAGGGATTTACCTTTTGAAAATATGCAAATAGATACTTCTAATCATACAAGAGGTAATATAAAAATTGAAGATGGATGTGATAATTTTTGTTCATATTGTATTATTCCATTTGTAAGAGGAAAGGTAAGATCTAAAAGTTTTGATGATGTTATAAATGAAGCAACTAATCTTGCTAATAATGGTTATAAGGAAATAGTATTAACAGGTATTGATACAGGTTCATATTTAAGTGATAATAAAGATTTAGCAGATTTAATAAATGAAATGGCTAAAATAGATAATTTAAAAAGAATAAGACTTTCAAGTATTGAAATAACTCAATTAAATGATAAATTTATGGAAGTATTAAAAAATAATGATAAATTATGTAATCATTTACATATTCCACTTCAAGCTGGTAGTGATGAAATATTAAAACTTATGAATCGTAAATATGATTTAAATTATTTTTTTGAAAAAGTAAAAAAAATAAGAAGTATTAGACCTGATATATCAATTACTACAGATGTAATTGTAGGATTTCCAAACGAAACAAATGAAATGTTTTTAAAAACTTTGGATACTTGTGAAAAATTAAATTTTGCTAAAATACATGTATTTCCTTATTCTGATAGAACTGGTACTAAAGCAAGTAAAATGACTAATAAAATTAGTATTAATGAAAAAAAAGATCGAGTAAAAAAACTTATGGATTTAAGTTTAACTTTAGAAAATAATTATTATAATAAATTTAAAGGTCAAAAATTAGATGTTTTAATTGAAGAAGTATTTGATGATTATTCAGTAGGACATACTTCAAATTACTTATTGGTAAAAATTCCTAAAAAACTTGTTAAAGGAGAAATATATAACGAAAAAATATAATGGAAAAGTCTTATATTAAAGGGAAATTTAAAAAACTTATTTATCAAAATGAAGATAGTAACTTTACAGTTGCTCTTTTTAAAGTTAGTGAAACCAATGATTTAGAGGTAACTAAATATAGTAGTAAACTAATTTATGTAACTGGTATTATTTATGATATAAGATATGATATGGATTATATGATATTTGGAAAACTTTCTTTTCATCAAAAATATTCGTGGCAATATACTATAGAAAGATATAAAGTTTTAGAGCCTACAACTGAGGAAGAGATTCAAAATTTTTTAGCAAGTTCTTTTGTTGAGGGTTGTTCTAAGCAAATGGCTAAAAAGATAGTAGATACTTATGGAAAAGAAGCTTTAAAAAAAATAAAAGAAGATATAAATAATTTATTTGTTATTAAAGGTATGACTACTTTAAAAGCCACTAAAATATATGGAAGTGTATTAAAATTTGAAAAAGATGATGAAATAATTAAAAAACTTACTTCTTGGGGTTTTACTTATGATGAAACTTCAAAAATATTAAGCAAACATTATAATGATATAGAACCTGTTATGGAAGGCAATCTATATCTACTTAAAGATATCTTTGAATTTAGAAAAATAGATGATATATATAAAAATAATTTTTATCCTTTATCAGAAATAAGATGTAAAGAATGTATATTAAATACTTTAGTTGATATAAGTTTTGCTGAAGGAAGTACATACTATTATATTGAAGAAATTTATAAATATTTAGTTAATAATTATAATATAAGTATAGATAATACAATATTTGAAGAATATATAAATGATTTAATAAATGATAATTTAATTATTAAAAATGATAAAAGGTATTATTTAAAAAAATATTATGATGAAGAAAATAGTATTGCAAGATATTTATATTTAATTGATAAACAAGAAAAAATTAAAATTAATGATTTTGCTAACAAAATTAAAGAAATTCAAAAAGAAACTAATAAAATATATTCTGATGAACAAATTAAAGCAATTGAAAATGCTTTAAATGAAAATATTACTATTATATCTGGCGGTCCAGGAACTGGTAAAACAACAATTATTAATGCTATTGTAAAGCTTTTTATTAAAGAAAATTGTTTAAATAATGAAAATATTATAAATAATATTGCTCTTTTAGCACCAACAGGTAGAGCAAGTAAAAAACTTAGTAGTTCTACATCACTTCCAGCTTATACAATCCATCGATTATTAAAATGGCATAAGGATAGTGATTCTTTTGAATATAATGAATATAATAAACTTTATCATAAATTATTAATTGTCGATGAATGTTCAATGATAGATATTTCTTTAATGAAAAGTTTACTTTGTGCTTATAATAGTAATATAAAACTCGTTTTAGTGGGTGATATTTATCAGCTTCCATCAGTAGGTCCAGGCCTTGTGTTACAAGATTTAATAAATAGTGATTATTTTTCTTTTAATATGTTAAATACAATTTATCGTCAAAGTGATAATTCCTATATTCCATATTTAGCTAAAGATATTAAAAAACAAGATATAAATGAAGAAATATTAACTAAAAAAGATGATTATAATTTTATTGTTTGTGAAAAAGATAAAATTTTAGAAAATGTTATAAGATGCGTAAAATATGGTCTTTCTAAAGGTATTGATGAAAGCAAAATCCAAGTGCTTGCACCAATGTATAAAGGGGATAATGGTATAGATAATTTAAATTTTTATTTAGAAAAAATATATAATAATAACCCATTTATGGAAGTAAAATATGGTGATAAAATATATCATGTAAATGATAAAGTATTACAACTTATAAATGATTCAGATAATAATGTATTTAATGGAGATATTGGGAAAATAATTAATATTTCTAAAAATTATGATGATAAAATTATAATTCAAATAGATTTTGATGGTAATATTGTTTCTATTGAGAAGAAAGATTTAAAAAATATTACTCTTGCTTATGCAATTACAATTCATAAAAGTCAAGGTAGTGAATTTGAACATGTTATAATGCCAATATGTAATAATTATAGTATTATGCTTTATAATAAATTAATTTATACAGCAGTATCACGAGCTAAAAAAAGTTTAACCATTATTGGAGAGCCTTCCGCCTTTATTAGAGCGGTTAATAATAATTATTCAATGATGCGGAAGACTTCTTTAATTGATTTTTTAAATAAATACTATAATGTATAAATAATATAAATTTACAAATACTATTATTAGAGGTGAAAATACACGAAAAAAGTTGGTTATATGATGCTTGGGATGGCTTTAACTGGAGCTGGAGTTGGCGCTTATATGTATTTAGGAAATAATAAAAATAAAAATAAGAAGGCTAAAAATTTATATTCTCAAGCAAATAATTCAGGTAATTAGGATAGTGTCTATCCTTTTTATTATGCTTTATTTCTAGATTTTTCATATTTTATTTATTATAATATTAATAGGTGAGGTAATATGAAAAATACTATATATGAAAATATGAGAAAACATAATAAAAATTTGAGTAAATATGCTTGTAAAGATGAAGATGCAATTCGATTTAATGAGGAAAATGACAATGATATGCGAACACCTTTTTTTCGTGATGCCGATCGAATTATATATTCACTTGCTTATTTAAGATATATGGATAAAACTCAAGTATTTACAACTAATAAAAATGACCATATTCAAAAAAGGATGATTCACGTGCAATATGTTTCTAAAATTGCTAGAACTATAGGTAGGGCTCTTAATTTAAATGAGGATTTAATTGAAGCTGCTGCTTTAGGACATGATCTTGGACATACACCTTTTGGGCATGTTGGCGAAAGAATACTTAATAAAATATCTTTAGAAAATAATGAAGGATATTTTTTCCATAATTTGCAAAGTACAAGAAATTTAATGTTTATTGAAAATTATGGCAAAGGAAATAACATAACTATTCAAGTTCTTGATGCTATAATGTGTCATAATGGAGAACTTGTATCTAATGAATATTATCCAAAATTAAAAACAAAAGAAGAATTTTTAAATGAGTATAATCAAAGTATTAAAAATATTGAAGTAGCTAGATATTTAAGACCTATGACACTTGAAGGATGTGTTGTAAGAATTAGTGATATTATTGCATATTTAGGACGTGATATCGAAGATGGCGTTAGAATGAATTTAATCTCATTTGATAAAATTCCTAAAGAAATAGTAAGTGTACTTGGTAAAAATAATCGTGAAATAGTTAATACTATTACCACAGATATTATTAATGAAAGTATTGATAAAAATTATATAAAAATGAGTGATAAAGTATTTAATGCTATTAAAAAATTAAAAGATTTTAATTATGAAAATATATATTCAAAAGCATATTCAACTGATGAACTTAACAAAATTGAAAATATGTTTAGAACATTATTTAATTCATACTTAAATGATTTACAAATAAATAATAAAAAAAGTACAATATTTACTTCATATTTAAATAATATGAATGAAGAATACTATAGCTTTTCAAAAGAAAGAATAGTTATTGACTATATAGCTGGGATGACTGATGATTATTTTATTAATCAATATAATTTAATTATAAATAAATAAAAATTGATAATAATAATAAATAAAGGAGAATTATGAAATATCAAACATTTGACCATAAATCATATAAAATTCATACAATCAAAACTGACAGATTTAAAACTTCAAGAATAGAGATATTTTTTCGTCAAGAAGTAATAAAAGAAAAACTGCCAACTCTTTCTTTTTTAGCAGGTCTTCTATCATATTCCTCAAAAAAATATAATACAAATAGGTTACTTGCAATAGAAAAAGAAGACTTATATAAATGTTTTTATAATGCCATGTTTGCTAAACAAGGTAATGTTTCTTCCATGATATTTTCTTTAGATTTTATTAATCCTGATTTTATAAATGAAAAAGATTATTTAGATAAATTAATTAAGTTCTTATTTGAAATGATTCTAAAACCAAATGTAAAAAATAATGAATTTGATTTAACATCATTTGAAAATATAAAAAATGATCTTCTTTTAGATATTGAAAGTATTAATGAAAGTCCTAGCAAACTGGTAATTAATAATGCTTTGAAAACTATGGATGAAAATTCGATTAGTTCTTATTCTATTTTAGGTACAAAAGAAGATATTGAAAAAATTACAAGAGAAAGTGTCTATAATGAATATTTAAATCTTATAAATAATTCTATTATAGATATATTTATAATTGGTAATTTAGATATGAATAAAACAATTTCTTTAATAAAAGATAATTTTCATATAAATAGAATTAATTCATTTAATTTTAATTATTATATTGATAACTTAGTAAGAAAAAAAGCTATTATTAAAAGTGATGAATCAACTTTTAATCAATCTCAACTAGCAATAATTTATAATTTAAAAGATTTAACTGCTGATGAAAGAAATATTACTTTTATTGTATTTAATTATATTTTTGGTAGTGGTGGTTTAAGTAGTAAATTATATTCTTATTTAAGAGAAAAAAATGGTTTATGCTATAGAGTATCTAGTATGTTTTTTAAAGGTGATAATTTATTATGTATTACTTTATCTTTAAAAAAAGAAAACATTACAAAAGCAATTAAATTATGTAATAAGGCTCTTGATGAAATGAAAAAAGGTATTTTTTCTGAAGATGATATTAGTGATGCAAAAAATAATTTAATGTTATCTCTTAATATGAATAAAAATAATCAAATGGGAATTTTAAATACTTTTGAATCTAAAATATTTACAAATGGATTAAGCATCGATGAAAAAATTAATCAATTAGAAAAAACAACGAAAAAAGATATTATTAATGTTGCTAATAAAATTAAAATAAATACTATATATAGTTTATGTGAGGAATCAAATGAAAAAAATACAGATTGAAAGAATAAATGAAATAGTTTATGAACATGAGCTTTCTAATGGCTTTAAAATATATATATGGCCTTATAAAATGGTTAGTGATATTTATTTAACACTTACTATTAAATATGGAAGTATTGATACTACTTTTGAATTAAATAATAAAAAAATTAATGTTCCAAATGGAATGGCTCATTTTTTAGAACATATTAAATTTAATGAAGAAGGTACTACAGCTCATGACTTTTTTTATAAATTAGGCAGTTATACAAATGCATATACAACTTTTGATCATACTTCTTATGAAGTAATGTGTAATAATAATATAAAAGATAATTTAAATCATTTACTATATTTTGTAACAAATAATTATTTTACAAAAGAACTTATTAATAAAGAAAAACCAATTATTATTGAAGAAGCTAAAATGACTCAAGATAATCCTTATAATGAAGGTTATTTTGAACTTTTAAATTGTTTATTTAATAATGATAATCATAAATATTTAGTTACAGGTGAAGAAGAAGATATAAAAAATATAACTTTAGAAGATGCTCAAAATGTTTTTGAGGCTTTTTATAGACCAAATAATATGTTTTTAACTGTTACTGGTAATATAAATCAATATGAAATAATAAAAATATGTGAAGAATTTTTTGAAAATATTAAGGAAAAGCAAGTAAATGTAAAAAAAATAAATTGTAAAGAAAATAAAAAAGTTAATAAAAAAGAAAGTGTTATTTATACAAATGTTACAAAAGAAAAATTATTTTTAGGTGTTAAAATAGATCGAAAAAAATTAAAAGAATATGATGATTTACATTTAAGAGTTTATCTTAATATAATGCTAGATATTAATTTTGGCCAAACAAGTACTTTTAATGAATATATAATTAATAATCATTTGGCAGATGATATATCATATAGTGTAATGGTTAACAAAGACTATGCAATTTTAATTTTTGAATCATCTTCATCATATCCAAAAGAAATGATTAAGTTATTAAATGAAAAACTTGATAATTTAGAATTTTCAAAAGAAGATTTTGAAAGAAAGAATAGAGTATATATAGCATCAGGAATACTTGGATATGAAGATGCATTTGAGGTAAATAATGATATAAGAAATGATGTAATGAGATATGGCAAAATAATTAATAATATTCCATCAATATTTGAAAATTTAAAAATTGGTGATGGTAAATTTATAGTAAATAATATTGGTAATGAAAGATGTTATGTTATTTTAAAACCAAAAAAGAAAGAATAGGTTCTTTGTCAAATAGTGTTGGTAGACAATAAATTTGATAAATGTAACTTTATG
>JBJFGY010000056.1:0-2157 GCA_051893155.1 Bacilli bacterium | reverse complement strand
GAATAAATTTCATATACTTAAAATATAAATAATTAATCGAGGTGATTAAATGGATGACAGAATGATATATAGTATGGTAGGCATAGGCACTATTGTAGGTATGAGTAGTTTATCAATAGGGTCAATTGCATTAACACCTATTGCAATAGGAGGCGTTGGTTGTAGTGCATTATATGGTGCATATAGAATTGCTACTAAAGAAAGTAGAGAACATAAACAATTGATAAAAGAACAAAGGGAAAGTTTAGAACAATTTTTTATAGGTGCAGGAATAAAAAATAAAATGGGCGAGATACCTATATTATCTAACATATGGGAAGGTGAATATGAAACAATATATTCATTTATCAAGCCTAGCGGTTTTTCAACCCATATATTAGATAGTAACGATATTGCTATTAAAGAATATTTCAAAACAGATAGTATTGAATTTGAAAGTAACGGTGATTTTATTAATATTAAAGTTACAACAGTAGAGTTGCCACGTTGGATACCGTTTCAAATGCCAAAGAAAAAAGATACAACAGATGTAATTGTTTCATTAGGAAAAGATGTAAAAGGTAAAGATGTAGAATTAAATTTGAGCAAATGTCCAAACGTTATGGTAAGTGGTTGTACAGGAAGTGGTAAATCAGTTAATACAAATGTAATAACAACACAATTATATTGTAATTATCCAAATGTAGAAATATATTTAATAGATATGAAATGTGTAGAATTAGGAATATACGCGGATTTACCACAAACTAAAAAGTATACCAATAAACTAGACGGTGCAAAAGAAATTATAAAAGAATTATTAGAAGAATGTGATAGAAGAAATGAAATGTTAAATAAAATGAAAGTTAAAAAATTATCCGATTATAATAAAAAGGTAAAACCTAGTGAGAGATTAAATCCGATTGTATTAATAATAGATGAGGCGGTTAGATTAATGGGTGATAAGGATTTAAATAAAGATATAGCAGAATTAGGTTTTATCTGTCGTAGTGTTGAAATATCTATATTATTAAATATTCAAAGACCAACTGCTAAATTATTAAATCCTGATGTTAAAGCTAGTTTGACAAATGTGATAGGATTTAGAACTATTAATAGAAGGAATAGTGAGATAATATGTGATTCAACTGTATTAGCTAGTTTAAGAGGTAAAGGACATGGTATGTTATTCAATGAGGATAATGATGGCATAGAATTTCAAGGTTATTATTTAGATGATAATGATATAGAAAAGTATTTAAATAAGTATTGTAAATAGGAGAAAATTTTCTCCTAAAATTTTTAAAATAATTGATTAAAATATGGAAACATTTTAAATCATATACATATACTATTATTATAAAAGATAAAAAATTAAAAGGGGTTGAGATATATGTTAAATGGATTAATAAAAAATATAATGGTGAAAAGTATAGTAACAGTTTTATTATCAACTAATACTATTGGTAATACTACAACAGAAACTAAAACAGTTGAAAATATTGATAATAATACTAAAATAGAAGAAATAGCAAATGAAGAAGTAAATAAAAAAGAGGAAGAAGAGGCAGTTAAAGAAAAAGAAGTAACTGAAATGAAAAATGAAGAAGAGGTTGAAGAAGATATATATGAATGGAAGGATGAGATTATTGCAGAAGAAATAGCTAATAATCCTAATTTTGAAGAGCAATATAATGAATTATTAAATATATATAATGATTACAACGAAATAATATATTATAGAAGTCCTAATTATATGAAAGAACAACATGCACAAGTCAAAGATTTATGGAGAAAAGACTGGAAAAAACAATTATATGCAATGGAATTAGATGAAAATTCTATATTGGCTGAATTAAGAGTAGCATTGATATCATTAGTAAGTGTTGATTATGGAGATGAACATTGTCGTGATATAATATCTAGAATCAATAATAATTTATAGAATAAGAGGTAGTTTATCAATGTAAAGTGTAACAATTGATTAAGATGAATCATATTATAAAGTATAAAGATTAAGGATGTGGATATAGCATTAAAAGAGATAAAAATAGTCTAATTTTAACAAAATTAAAGAAAATCACGATTTTTTGTTAAAAAATTAAGTTTTTTATTAAAAAAATGCAAAAATATTAAGAATTTAAGCAAGAATTGTTGATTTTGAAATTTTAATTTAAC
>JBJFGY010000055.1:0-2175 GCA_051893155.1 Bacilli bacterium | reverse complement strand
TTTCTTTCCAAAATTGATCAGAATTAAGAAAATTACCATATTCAATTTCATATACATTTTTACCGTTTTCATCTTTCTTTTGAATAGGAATCATTTTTTCTATACCATCTTTTGTTATATATGGCTTTAATATTTGATGACCATCTTTATCAGTTTCAAAAACTTTTCTTTTAACTTCATGAACAACTGGAGTAAAGTAGAAATGCATATGAGGAGTATTTTCATCAAAATGAATAGCAGAGTAGATAACATTTTCTTTTCCAACTAAATTACACATGAATTCATTTGAATAATTAAAATATTCTAAAACTCTTTCTGGAATATCTTCTTTTGATTTTATTAATGCTTTTTGAATTGGTTCTCCTTTATGTTTTCCTTCAGTATAAAATTCACCAGTATCTTCAAATTTCATTCCAAGTGATTTAAAAAACTCTTGACCACTTGTTATTACACATCCATTTAATAGATTTATCTTTTTGTTATTCTTGTTAAATTCTATATTATTCTTATATAAAGTTTTATATGTAGAACTAGCTAAATCTGAACTACATAATGGAACAAACTCTATATTAAATTTTGTCCTTTCTTTATCATAATTTCCTGTACCAATTCTATTAGTAAGTTCTTTACTAAGTCCTCCGATGTCTGATGATTTTATATTATTTTTAATAGTTAATACTTGATATCCATCAAACATATTTATAATCCTTTCATAAATTTTGTGACATTATGACGTTAATGAGTTGGGTATCATCGTGAGGATGGTCATTTTATGACCTATCTCACTAGGGCATAGCCCGATGTGAGTTAAGGGAATCCCTTAAAATCCCATTCTTGTTTAAGCAAAGACTTAAGATTAACTTAAGCCTAAGCAATAAACAAGAGATTATTTATTTTACCAATAAATAATCAGAAGATGAGTCATTATCGCCACTTTCATTTCTTGGAAACAAAACGTGCCCCATTATTCATCTTCATCTTGCGAAGGTTCTATAAATGTAGCATGATATGTTCTACTATCAGCAGTTCTACATTTTGTAATGTGAACACCTTCGCTTTCTAAAAGTTCGATACTATTATTTAGTAGTCTATCGAATCTCTTAGGTGACATCGGTATATTAGCTTTTAATACAATATCAGTACAAGTGAAATCTACATCTTTTTGACTAGCAACATATTTAATAAACGATGTCATTTCATATGAAAGTTCATCTTCTTCGATAGAATTAATTTTTTTAAATATAAGATTATCTAATTTTTTTAATTGTATATCTAGTTCTGGAAAATCTCTATTAATTGTTTGTAATTTAACATATTTTTTATTAGCTTTATTTTCGATTAAAGTTATTCTTCCATCAACAGTTGCATCAAGTGCAATACTTCCTAAAGTTTTACCAGTTTTATTTAAATGATGTGTAACTAAAAATGTTACGTTATATTTATCACAATAAGTTCTTAATTTTGGAAATACTTGTTGAGCAACATCTTGGTAATTATTAATATCATATTGGACTCCAAAATCAATATCCTTTAACATATCTAAAATTATAAGTTTACCATTATAATCTTCAGCAAAAGTTTTTATATCATATTCTAAATCTCGTAATGATATATTAGATTTATTTTGTCTATCTATTATAAATAAAGAGTCTTTTTTTGCCGAAAGTTCTAGGAACTCTAATCGTTCCTTCAATTGACCTTCATCAGATTCTGTGGTAACATATAAGACAGGTGAGGGATTTACTTTGTGTCCTAAAAATGGTGTTCCGTTAATAACGGAGCAGGAAAGTTGCAGTGCCAACATAGACTTTCCTACTTTTGGATTAGATACTAAGAGATACACACCTTTAGACTTCATTATGTTGTTTATGATGATGTCTTTTTTTATGCTTGTATCTACTTGTTCAATTGGTTTAAGCAAGTTTAACATCTCCCTTCATATTTTTACTTCTAGATTCTAAATAATCAATATCTATATTTAAATATTTTATGACTTCTTGCATTGGAACTGCATTCTTTGGAACATAATATCCTTTGCTTTCTAGGTCGTTTTTTATTTTACTTTTAATAGCTAGTGCTGAATTTCTTCCTATATTTGCTAGTTTCATTAAATCAGATAAGTTGCACCATTGTTGTGCGATTAATTTTAAAGTTTCATCTACAGTCATATTACAC
>JBJFGY010000054.1:0-9693 GCA_051893155.1 Bacilli bacterium | reverse complement strand
TGAAATTTATTAAATATAATAAAATATAAAATAATTAAAATATAATAAAATATAAAAGCGGTTATTGGCACTTGTTTTTTATATTCATAAATACATATTAAAAAAATAAAACATAAAATACTATATATTAAAAATGTTTGACAAATTCCCCCACTTCCACTTCCAAATAATATATTAATTAAACTATAACTATGTAATGTTGTTTCTTCATAGATATTTAAAAAAGAATATTTTTTTAGTATTATACTTAATATTATATAAATTATCATATATAAAGAAGCAATATTACATTTTTTAAATGTATATAAAATATTTAATAATGTAACTAAAATAATATATATAATTATATTTGTTTTAGGAAAAGTAATCATACTAATCATAATATTTAATAAAAATCTATAGTAATCAAAATCTTCTTTTTTTATTTTTTTAAATATATAAGTTATTAACCAAGAAAATAATATGAAAAAAGGAATTTTAAATAAACTAATAAAACTTATTAAATCTTTTTGATATAATGATATACCATTTTTATAAAAACCATATATAATAAATGGTATAAATAAAATTAAATAAATGTAAATTAATCTTTTATTATTATTTTTACTTTTTAAATAAACATTATACATCTTTACCTCTTAAATATTTTCTTAAATTTATTTTACATGGACAAATATATGAACATAATCCACAATCAATACAATTTTTGCTTTTTTTATTTGTATCCATAACTTTTTTAGGATTAACTTTTACAGGGCATATTTTATAACACATTCCACATAAATTACATTTTTCTTCTTTTGGAAGATCTTTTTTAATTACAATTACCCCTTTAGTATTATTATCTATAATTATATCTTTAGGATTTACTTCATAACCAGTCATAAGGCCGTTATATATATAAGTAAGATTTTTTTCTTTAATAGAAATATTATTTTCTAAAATATCACTTAAACTTGTACCAATCTTTACATGCATTACTTTACTTTTAGTTAAAAATGGACTACTTATAGTAATATATTTAGTTGTTTTAATTTCATAATTTTTTAATGCATTATATAAATTAATTGCATCTTCAGCATTTATAACTAAACTATCATCCATAGTTAAATTCATATTTTCTAAGAGAAAAAAACTATTAGCAAGTAAATATTTATTTTCAATTAAAGAAAACTTTATATTAGGATAAGTACCTATTTTATTTAAATAAATTTCAATATTTGCTGTATCATCACTTTTAACTGTTATATATGTATTTTCAATATTAAAAGAAGTACTTAAAATATCACATAATTCTAATATTTCTTTTGAATATTTATTTATAATAAATGAATTATTTTCAATATATGGTTCATCTTCCATACCATTAATAATTAAATTATTTATTTTTTTAGTTTCAAATATATTTGCATAATATCCATAACCATATTCATATAAAATATTAATTATATTTTCTTTATTAAATTTATTAATTCTTTTTTTAGTATAATATTTTTCTTTTTCTTCATAATTATTTAATATTACTAAATAATTTTTATTATTAATAATTGTAGTTCCTATTACATTACCAGAAATAGGACTTTTTATTTTATTAAGTTTATTTTCAAGTAATATATCACCTTTTAAAACATTATCATTTTGTTTAACAAGCAAATCAAAATTAGGTAAAATTTCAATATATAATTTTTCTGGATTAATATATTCATTTATTTTACTATCATATTTAATATTTAAACTACTTTCTAACTTAATTAATTTTCTCATAAAATTATCATATCATATTTAAGTTTTTAAACAAATAAAAAATAGATATTTTTAATAATATTACTAATACAATCTACATACTATAGCGTTTATTAAATTACGTTTTTTTTAAATTAGAGACCATTTCTATCATTTTACTTTTTCTTCTATTTTATGAGCTAGAGTTTTTTTACCCGTCCCATTATATCCATCAATTGTTATTATCATTTTTTCTCCTTCATTTAATTTTATTCCAGTCGTATTCAATGCGTATTATGTCTTCTTCATTTGTTTCTATACCAAATTATTTTTATATATTTACTACTTTTTTATTTTTATGTTAATAGACTATTTTTTAGACTTAATTCAATGAATTAATAGCGATTTCAACAAAAAATCTCTATGAAAAATCATAGAGATTTGACGACTTATGGCTTCGAAAGTTTCATAAGTACCAATCGATATAAACCATATCATAATTTATAATCATCGTCAATAGTTTGAACAAATATTTCTATTATTGTAAAGTAACATTTAATTCTGAATCTTTTGTAAGTGGTGCTCCTACTTCAATACTTTGCGTTTTAACATAACCATTACCTTCAATATTAAGATTAATATTTGTAAGATTTGCAAATGTTTTTATATCAGATATGCTCCAATTAGTTACATCTGGCATTATATAGTCATCTTTATTTGATACTAAAAATATTTTTTCTCCTTTAACAACATTAATATTTTTTAAAGGATATTGATTTATAACATATTTTCCTGTTCCTAGTGTAATTACATTTAAACCACTATTTGATAACTTTTCTTTAGTATTTTCCATATTACTTGAAATATAATTATCAAGTGTTATTATGTTACTTTCTTTTATTGCACTATTATTTGTTAAATCTGCATAAGCTGCTATTTCATCAATTGCTTTAGTAGTCATTCTTGCAACATCACCTTGAGTACCTTCAATTTGTTTAACAGCAACATAAACTATGTATTTAGGATTTTCACTTGGAAAAAAACCAGCCATTGAATATATTTGATCATATTTACCATTTAAATATCCACCTTTTGGATTTGGTATTTGAGCAGTACCTGTTTTCATTGATAAAGAAACAGTTTTTGGTTGCCATACTTTTGTTAAACCATCATAATTTGCTTTATACATAAGTTCCTTCATTTTTTCAGCAGTTTCTTTTTTCATAACTTGACCAATTTCTTCTTTTGTAGAGTTAAATTTGTTTTTACCATTACTATCTACAATTTTATCAATTACATAAGGTTTAAGCATAACTCCACCATTTGTAATACTAGTTAATGCTTGAAGCATTTGAATTGGTGTAATAGTTACGCCACCTTGTCCAAAAGAAGATGTTGCTATTTCACTTGGATAAGTAAAAGAGCATGTTCCCGCACTTTCATTTGATAATGTTATTCCAGTTTTTTTGCCAAAACCAAACTTATCATAATAATAAAGTAATTTTTCTTTACCAATTTTTAAACCAAGAATTGACGCTGCAACATTTGATGATCTCGCAAAACCTTCATCAAAAGTAATTTTTCCCCAACCTATTTTATTAAAATCACTTATTGTTACATCTGTAACTTCAATAGAACCTGAATCGTATAGTTCATCTCCATTATATATTCCTTCTTCAATAGCACTAGCCCATGAAAATATTTTCATTGTCGAACCTGGTTCATATGTATATGAAATTAATGGATTTAAATAATTTGTTAAAGTATTTAAATCATTAGGATTAAATGTTGGATATGTACTCGATGCAACTAATGCTCCAGTTTCTGCATCCATAATTGCAAAAACACCAAAATCAAAATTAAAATTATCTTTTAAATCATTCATAGCATTTTCTACAATTAATTGAATATTACTATCAATTGTTAAATATATATCACTACCACTTTTAGCCTCTGTTTCATAATATGGTCTATTAGGAAGCATATAACCATACGCATCTTTTTGATAAGTTATAAAGCCATTTGTACCAGAAAGTTCTTCATTATAATAACTTTCTATACCAAGTTCGCCTTTAATTTGCCCTTCATCATCAGTTTTAGCATATCCTACTAAATATGAAGCAAAACTTCCCATTTTATAATACCTTTGGGTACTTTCAATAAAATCAATACCAGGAAGTTCTAAATCATCAATTTTTTTCTTAGTTATTTCTGTTAAATTTTTTCCTTTAGATCCAAATTCAACCTGATAAGCATCTTTATTTAAATATTTTAATATTTCACTTTCTTCCATATTAAGTATTGGAGCAAGAGCTTTTGCTGTGCCTTCCTTATCAACAACATGCTGAGGATTACTTTCATCAGTAGTACGTGACTTTTCAAGATATGCAATTAAAGTATAAGAATTTACTGATACTGCTAAGGCATCGCCGCTACTATCATAAATTGTCCCCCTTTTTGCATATAAAGTTTTTGTAACGGTATTTCTTGATGAAGCAAATTCTTTTAAATTAATCCCATCTACTTTAGAAAATACTGCAACTTGTAAAAGCCTTGCAATAGCAAGGCATAATAAAATACTAATTAAAATTAATACAATCTTTGATGGTTTAACTGTAACTCTTTTTTTCATTTTTATTTAACTTGAATAATACTTGAATTATCATATGAAAGTCCATATTCTTTAGCTATATTAAATATATTATCAAGTGATGCAAGTTCATCAATTTGCATTTCAAGACTTTCATTTTCTTCTTTTTGTTTTTCAATATCATTTTTTAGTTTTTCAACATCTAAATTTGTTTTTGTAACTAAACTTGAAGTATATACATTAAATAATGGAATAATACATAGTAAAAGAATAATTATGAAATACATAAATTTTTCACCTTTTAATAGTTTTAATCTTTTACTATTTTTCTTTTTCATTTTATATCCTTTCTATTATTCTTAGTTTAGCACTATGACTTCTTGTGTTTTCTGATAATTCTTTTTCACTTGGAAGTATAGGTTTTTTATTTATTATTTTAATTTTAGGTTGATACTCTTTAGGAATATCTTTTACACCTTTTAAAATTTCATCAACTTCACTATATTTTTTAAATATTTTTTTTACAATTTTATCTTCAAGTGAGTGAAATGTTATAACGCACATTCTTCCACCACTACTTAGCATATCAATAGCCTTTGGTAAAACTTCTTCAAGGACTTTTAATTCATTATTTACTTCAATTCTAAGTGCTTGAAAAATTTTTCTTTCTGGATGATTTTTGTAAAAATAATTTGCACCAACTGCAGATAAAATAATGCTAACAAGTTCATGTGTTGTATTTATTTTTTTAGTTTTTCTTTCTAAAATAATTTTTTCTGCAATCACTTTTGATAACTTTTCTTCACCATATTCAAAAAAGATTTTAATAAGCTTTTCTTTTGAATAAGTATTTACAATTATTTGAGCAGTAAGCTTATTTTGATTATCCATTCTCATATCAAGCGGTGCATCTAACATAAAGGAAAACCCCCTTGACGCATCATCGATTTGCGGTGAGGAAAAACCTAAGTCAAATAGTATTCCATCAACTTTTTCTATGCCACTATCTTTTAAAACTTTTGGCATATTTACAAAGTTTTCCCTAAAAATGGTAAAGTTATCACCAATGGATGAAAGTTCTTTTTTTGAATATTTTACAGCTTCTTCATCCTCATCGAAGGCGAATAAGTGTCCCTTTTTAATCTTTGCTAAGATATTCTTAGAATGTCCAGCATATCCGACTGTGGCATCAACATACTTTCCATCTTCTTTAATATTTAGTCCTTCGATGCATTCATTTAATAATACACTATAATGTAACTGTTTCATCAAACAAGTTCTCCGCAATATCCTCAAGTGAGGAAGCATTATCATTTAAGAATTTATTAAAAGCATCTTCGTCCCATATTTCAAGATGGTCATTTACGCCGATAATAACACATTTTGTTTTTAAACCGGCGTAACTAACCAATGGGGAGGTAATGTTAATTCGACCACTTTTGTCGAACTCACAAACAGTAGCACCGGAAAAAAAAGATCTAGAAAAAGTTCGGGTATCTTTCTTATTAAAAGGAAGCATGCTTATTTTATTAACTAATTTTTCCCACTCTTTATTAGAATAAGCATATAAACAATTTTCAAGCCCTCTTGTTAAAACAAAAGAATCTCCCAGCTCCATTCTATATTTAGTAGGAATAACTAATCTTTGCTTTTCATCTAAATTATGATGAAATTCACCAATAAGCATTTTTTATCCCCCACTTTCTACCACAGTGTGCCACTGTCTACCATAATAATACAATAACATTAAAAAAAAGTAAATAAATTATTTACTCTTTTAATTTTTTTATTTCAATTTTACATTTTTTTACAAATTAGTTTTCAGCACTAGCACATGCATCATCTACACTTACTATATAAGGATTAGATGGTGTTCCATTCCCTGAAGAATAGTTTACACATGATTTTAGAGATATTACAGGACGAATTGCTAAAGAAGCACTAGTATAGTTTTGTGAAAGGTATTTATATGAAGAATCAACTATAATTATTTGAACTAAATTTGAAGAAGATGAATTATACGTATATGGTGACATTGTATACCAATTAGTACTAGATGTTATACTATCCCCCTCACTATTGGTATAAAACCATGCATATGGGCTTGATAAGGAAACTTTGTATACACCTCCTGCATATGCTACTTCATCTGCTGTCATTAAAGCAATTGGATATTGGAGTTGTCCATTTCCTCCACCACTGGTACTTGCACTAAATTTGTCTTCTACTGCTTGTGTACTTTCAAATAAACCGCCTGTTCCATCTCCTCCACATTTATATGTAAGTAATTTTTTTGATAATCTCGTATATGAACCAAAAGATACACTACTACTTGAACTATTTCCTACACTCCTATCATTACAATATATTGCTGTTTTACTTATATAAGTATCATATTCTGTTAATAAGTTTTCTTCATACCATGTATCTATTGATTGTTTGGCCACACTATCATTTACATTTTTTCTTACAGTAGATAAATTTGTAGTAGGACCATACATGTAGCCTATATTCATTAACTGTGTATGGCTACCATTAAAACCTGATGTTCCTATATATCCCTCTGTTGTATCTGGACTTATTCCAGAATATAACAATCTTACACTTCCATCTTCATTTGTACGAATTATTCTCCAATAAAATCCTCCAAAATATACCCAGTTATTTGTTGTATTTCCTGAATAATAATATACTGTACTTCCATCTTCTGTAGCTGTAGTACTATATATTGTTCCTGTTGTATTCGCTACATTTGTTACTGAAAAATCTGTTCTTGTACTTACTGTTGGATTATCAGCAAGTATCTTTTCTTTTAAAGATAATTTATAATCAAAATATAAAGTACATCTATCACTACCCAAAGTAGTAAATAAAACAGTTCCATTTGTACTATCATAATTTGATACTGTTCCTCCATTTTCACATATTGTTTTTTCTATATTAAGTGAATATTTACCTTTAGGTATTGAACTTTGCATTGTATATGATGATGAACCACTTTCTTTTACATATATTGCATAACCTTTATTATTTTCAATTATTTGATTTTTTGAAACATAATAATTTTTTTTAAAATTAAAAATAGTTATTAAGCAACCAATAATTAATAAAATTATAATACTTAAAAAAATATTTTTTTTCATTAAAATAGCACCTACTATCTATAAAAATTCTAGCATTTGCATGCTAGAGTAGTCAATAGTTTTTAAGTATTTTCTAAAAATTATTTTTTTAACAATTTTATTTAATTTCTATTTCCTTTTTGTCATCTATAAGTTTAGCTAACCATAATTTAAATGGCTCAGCTTTAGAACTTGGAACTGATTCAATTAGTCTAAATATTCCTTCAGTATTTAAAGTATCTGTTTCTCTTAATTTTCCATCTTGGGCTTTTAATTTCAAACGGTTAGTATTACTAACCAATTCACTGCCTTCATTATTTAATTTACTTTTTAACCACTTCCAATAATTTCTTGACTTTTGATAGTCACTATTAGTTAATGCAAGAATAACATCAACCACACTAAAATAATAGTCTTCTTCCTCACTATTCCAAATACTCCTGATTTCATGTTCTTCAAATAATTTTGTAATTGTTTCTAATTCATTTTCTGTCATTTTTTTACTAATTATACCTTTCACTTATATTATTGTAAAAAAATAACAAATTACCTTTTTTATTTTGAAAATTTATTTTAATTATACTACTATTTTACATTTAATAAAAAAAATCTAACATTTTATGCTAGACTTTTGAATATTTAAATTAATTTTCTTCTTTTTCAGTTACAGAAATTACTTCTTTGCCATTATAATTTCCACATTTTGTACAAGCTCTATGAGGACGGATTGTACTACCACATTTAGGACATTTTGTAAGTGCTCCTACTTCTTTTTTTAAATGAGTTCTTCTCATTCTTTTTTTTGTTTTACTTGTTCTTCTAAAAGGAACTGCCATATTTATTCACCACCTTCATTATTATTACTTACTACGCACCAATTATCACCTTTTAAATTATCAGCATCACACAAAGTATATCTAATTGGGACTTCCAATACAATATTTTGCCACAAAAATTCCATAATATCAAGATTATTTTGATCATTTTGTATAAAATCTGTTATTTCATCATCAATTATAAAATCAAATGGATAAAATATTTCTTCTAAAGAAATACTATCACAAATTTTCATTTTACCTAAAATGTGTAAATAACAAAAATATTCATCAAAATCATTTCTTGTAATATAACCTTCATATGATACATTTTTAAGTTCTTTTATAGGACTATCCTTTAAAAAAACATCATCATATGAAATATTACCATTAATTTCAATTTTATCTTTATAATTTAAAGGACTTAAATCAATTTTCATATAATATTCCTTTCATAAAGATTATAACATATTTTTTATTTATTATCTACCTAAAGCAATACTTAAATTATCAATCATTTCATTATTTTCATCATTACCTTGATAATATTTTTGAATTAATGACAAAGCTAATAAATAAAGTTCATGTTCATTTGCTTTTAAATAATATTTTATTAAATCTAATTTTTGAATATATTCATCACTTAAAATAATATCTTCATTACATTTTCCAAATATTGCTACTTTATTAAAAATACTTTCTAATTCATCTGAATATATATTATCATTAAAAATATCAAAATCAATATTATCTATAGACAAATGCAATATTTTTAATATAAATAATAAATATTTACATTTTTCTCTATCTTCATTATGTGAAAAATCAGGTTGATAGCCAAATACTATATTAAATATATTAATAATTCTTTTTTCATAATCAGTTAATGGAAAAACATAACAATTTGCTATTTTATTAATCGTATCAATTTGATTATTAACTATTTTTTGAGCATTTTCTTTATCAAATATTCTAAAATTATAGCCACTTTTACTTGAATATTTTACTTCATAATCTTTATTATTATCAGTTGTTTTTTCGCTATAATAACTAACTAATTTATTATCTTTAATATCTACTAAAGACTCAATTATATCATTATTTACTAGGACAACATGTACTTTATTTTTTTGACTACCCTTTATAATTACATTAATCATATAAATTATATTAATTATATTTGCTGTATATAAGCCTTCTGTAAATAGATTATCTAATGCTTTAATGCTTTTATTATTTAATTTATCACTTGCTATTTCAATATTAATAAAATAACCATTTTCATATATAAAATTTTTTTTTACTTCTTCCATAACATACCACCTAGTATAATATTAATTAAAAATATTTATTAATTCAATAATGTTATACATATTTTTACATTAATCCAGTAACTATTCAGACTTACAACACATAAAATGAGAACAGTTTTGCTGTTCTTATT
>JBJFGY010000053.1:0-9728 GCA_051893155.1 Bacilli bacterium | reverse complement strand
TGTTTTATATGGATATAATTTAAATAAAGAAATGCTTAATCTTGAAAATATAGAAGGATTAATTAAAAATATTAAAAATATTATAGAAAGTAAATATTTAGAAAAGTATAATATTACTGAAGAAAAAATTAATTTTATTAACGCAGCAAATAATTTGCAATAGAATATTTAATATGTTATACTTAAAATGTGGTGGTAGAAAGTGAAAAAAGTATTAAAAATAATAGGTATTATATTAATAACTATATATAGTGTTATTGCTATTACTTTAACAATATTTTTACTAAATTATAATGATTATAAAATTACCGAATTAGGAAATAAATCTTTAATTATTGTTAAAGATAATAGTTTAAGCCCATCTTATGAAAAAGGTGATTTAGTTATTGTAACTAAAAATGAAAGTAGCGAAGTAAATAAAGGTGATAAAATTTTCTTTTATGATATTATTGATAAAAATACGGTAGATATTAATATTGGTAATGTTATTGATAAACAAACTATTAATAAAAATGAAGCAGTTTATACTATGAATGGTAATTATACTCTTAATCAAGAATATTTTATTGGTAAAACATCAACAAGTAAAGTTTATCATAATTTTGGCAGTATTTTGAATGTATTAGAATCAAGACTGGGATTTTTATTTATTATAATATTTCCTATTTTAATATTTTTTATTTATGAAATATATATGATAATACAAGAAATTAAAAAGCCAGATGAAGAATAAAATATTTTATTTATTGATTATTTTGACATTAGGAATATTTATATATATAATTAACAGCTCATATGCTTTATTTGAAACAAATAAAAGTATGGTGGTTAAGCCTAATGTAGCAAAATGGAATATAAATATTAATAATAGCAATATTAACAGTTCTGAAGATTTTACTATTGATAGTTTTGTATCTGTTACAAATTCTCATGTTAAGGAGGGAAAAATAGCTCCTGGAGCAGAAGGATATTTTGACATTGAAATTGATGGACAAGATACTGATGTTTCTATATCATATAATTTAAAATTTGATTTAAGTTCTTTAAATAATATAGTTATAGAAAGTGTTGAAGAAACAAATGGTTATGTTATTACTTCAGAAGAAGATAATACTTATAGTGGAGTAATTTTATTAAATGAAATAAATCAGAGTGTTAAACATAATATTAGATTTTATATTAAATGGGTAAATAATGAAGATAATAATGATAATGATAGTTTAATTGGTCTTGATAAAGATATAGAAATATTAATTCCAGTTACTATAGAAGTAAAGCAATATATTCAATAAAGGATTAATAGTGGTGATAATAAAATGAAAGTATTTAAAAAAGTTATGTCTATAATTATGAATATATTTATATTTATTATTACATTATTAGTTCTTTTTTTATTATATAAAACTATATTAGTTAAATTATCCCATAAAGACTATGTATCAACATTTGGTTATAGTATATTTGAAATAGTTACTGGTAGTATGGAACCAACCTTAAGTGTTAATGATTATATAATTGTTAAAAATACTGATAATTTTAATGAAGGAGATATAATTACTTATAAAGAAGAAAATTCATTTATTACACATAGGATAATTAAAATTAATGGTGAAGAAATTATTACTAAAGGTGATGCAAATAATAGTACAGATAAAAACATAAGTAAAAATATGATAATTGGCAAAGTTGTAAAAGTACTACCTAATCTTGGTGTAATAAAATCAATTTTATTAACTCCCAAAATAATCATCAGTGTATGTATATTTATTTTGCTTCTTAATTTATGTTTATCTTATAAACCAGAAGAGAAAGAAAAAGGAAAATTATGATTGATTTAAAAAAATTTATTAAACTAAATAAAGTATTTATTTTACTTGCATTATTAATTATATTATTATTAATAGTACCAATTTCTTATTCTATTTTTTATTCACAAAAAAATGGTAATGTTACAATAGATGCTGCCTATTATGTAATTGATACAAATATAATAAGTGATACTATTAAACTTGATGATATAATTCCTAATGATGAAAATTATAATTATGTATTTACTATTTCTAATTATAAAGATGGATATAGAAGTGAAACTGATATGGAATATGATTTAGTAATTAAAACTACGACTAATTTACCACTTAATTATTCATTATATTTAAATGATGATACTCAAAATATTATTACTGGTGATGAAATAGTTACTGATGAAGACGGAATGTATTTAAGAAAGTTTACAACAAATACTAAAACATTTTCTTATTTAAATGATGAAATTAATACTTATACACTTTCAGTTACTTTTCCAAAAATATATGAAGATGGTGTAATTGATTATACAGTTGAAGCAATTATTATTGAAATAGATTCTAGGCAAATAATAGAGTAAAAATAGAATAAAAAAAATGTCGAATTATGTAAAAAAATTTATTGCAATAAAAAAACAAGTGTGCTATACTAAAAGAGTATTATATGGAGATATTAAAAGGAGAGTTGTTTATGGAAGAAAATGAGAAAGCTTTAAAAAACAAAAATAGAAAGAAACAAAGAAAATATCGTTTATTAATATTATTGTTGTTACTATTTGGTACTGGTATAATGCTTGCAACTTCAACATATGCATGGTTTACTTCAAATAAAAATGTATCTGTTGAAACTTTAAGCGTTAATATTGCTGCCCAAAATGGTATTCAAATTTCAGTTGATGGAACTAATTGGAAAGCAATTGTTCAAAAAGCTGATTTACAAAATGCAATAAATACTTATACTGCTGCTAAAAATCAATTACCTAGTGTACTTGAACCTGTTTCAACAGGTGGTGTAGCAAGTGCTGGTGTATTACCAATGTATTATGGTACTATTGATAGTAATACATCAGGTAATTATATTTTAACTACTAATCTTGAAACTGATGCAAATGGTACAACTGGAAAATATATAGCTTATGATTTATTCTTTAAAGTAAATAGTGATACTAGAATTGCAATAACTTCTGCTTCGGGAGTTAAAAGTTCGGATGGTAATGATACAGGAATTAAAAATGCTTCAAGAATTGCTTTTGTGAAATTAGGAAATGTCCCTGATGGAACAGCACTTTCAACTATTCAAGGATTAAACTCAGGAACTGACGTTTATATTTGGGAACCAAATTATGATTCACATACATCTACTGGAATAGCAAATGCAAGAGATGTTTATGGTTTAACTGTTGCTGATGGTGATACTACTGTAGTACCTTATTCTGGTGTTATAGCTGCAATCACAACTGACGATAATATTTTATTGGGAAATGCTACTGAAGCAAATGATGCTACAAAATTTAAAACTGTTACTCCAACATATAAAACTGTATTTGGATATAGCGATAATTTTGAAATATTTTCTTTAACTGCAGGTATTACAAAAGTAAGAATTTATATGTGGGTTGAAGGACAAGATGTTGATTGTGAAAATAATGCATCTTCTGGAAATATTGACTACGATTTATATATAACTACTGTTGAGGAAGGATCATAAAAAGTGGTGATTTTCATCACTTTTTTTATTTACAATAAAAAAAATATTTGATATTATGATAGTGATCTGAAATAGTTTAAGGGTGGAAGTTAGGGATGACTTCTATTTTTTAGTTAAAGGAGGATAAAATGCTAAAGTTAGAAAATATTACAAAGGTATATACTACCAAAAATTTTAATCAAACTGCTTTAAAAGGCGTAAGTTTAACTTTTCGTGAAAGTGAATTTGTTTCAATATTAGGCCCATCTGGTAGTGGTAAAACAACACTTTTAAATATTATTGGAGGTCTTGATAAATACACAAGTGGTGATTTAATTATTAATAATATTAGTACAAAAAAATATAAGGATAAAGATTGGGATACATATCGTAATCATAAAATAGGTTTTGTCTTTCAAAGTTATAATTTAATACCTCATCAAACAATTCTTGCTAATGTGGAACTTGCTCTTACTTTAAGTGGTATAAGTAAAAAAGAAAGAAGAAAAAGAAGTATTAAAGTGTTAACTGATGTTGGTTTAAAAGATCACATTAAGAAAAAACCAAATATGCTTTCTGGTGGTCAAATGCAAAGAGTTGCTATAGCAAGAGCTCTTGTTAATAATCCAGATATTATTCTTGCTGATGAACCAACAGGAGCACTTGATACTAAAACAAGCATTCAAATAATGAATTTATTAAAAAAAATATCTAAAGATAAATTAGTTATTATGGTAACCCATAATTCCGATCTTGCACAAAAGTATTCAAATAGAATAATTAATATTAAAGATGGTGAAATTACTCATGATAGTAATTCTTATAATAATATAGAAAAAATAGAAAATATAGTTAAAAGGAAAAGAAATAAATCAATGAATTTTATTACTGCTTTATCACTATCACTTAATAATTTACTTACTAAAAAAACTAGAACATTTTTAACTTCTTTTGCAGGTTCAATAGGAATAATTGGAATTGCTCTAATATTATCTTTATCACAAGGAGCTACTAACTATATTGAACGTACTGAAAGAGAAACACTTTCTTCGTATCCAATAGTAATTGAAAAAAATACAATTGATTATAGTTCATTTATGGAAAATGCTCAAAATCTAAGTGATATGGGTGATTATGAATGCGATGAAGGAAGTATTTGTACTTTTGATGATTTATCTATCAATCCATATTTACAAATGACTAATGAAACAGTATCTAATAATTTAAAAGAATTTAAAATTTCTTTAGATAATAATTATGAAAACATTAATGATTATGTAATGGATATTAAATATAATTATAATGTAAATATTCAATTATACGATGCAGAAAACTATCAAAAAATAAGTAATTATGGACTTATGGTTGAAGGAATGAAAGATGTTTTTGATATTAGTTCTTCAACTCAAACTTCTATTGATAATACATTTAAAGAACTTATAAGTGATAATAATTTATTAAAAAGTCAATATGAATTACTTATTGGTAAATATCCTGAAAAATATAATGAACTTGTTTTAGTAGTAAATAAGGATGGTAAAGTGCCAATGTCATTAATGTATACTTTAAATTATGAAGATAAATCTAATTTAAATGATTTACTAAATAGTGATGAAATTAAACCAATTAATTATGATTATAATGATTTGTTAAATAAAAAGTATAAACTTGTAGTTAATTCAGATTATTATCAAAAAGTAAATAATATTTGGGTTAATAAAAAAGATGATAATAGTTATTTAAAAAAGATTGTTGATAATGCAGAAGATATTAAAATAGTAGGGGTTTTAAAAGTAAGTGGTGATGCAGTTAATGCAAATAGTGGTTTTGTAGGCTATACTAAAGAATTATCTAATTATATTATTAATAAAACAAATGATTCAAAGATAGCTAAAGAGCAAATGAATAATAAAAATATTAATGTTTTTACTTCACTTTCATTTGATGATAATTCCTCTTATGAAACTAATGCATTGCTTATTGGTATAAATGATTTATCGAATCCAAGTTCAATAAATATTTATCCTAAAAACTTTGATGATAAAGAAAAAATAGTGGAAATTATTGAAAAATATAATGAAAAATCTAGCGATGAAGATAAAATAACTTATACTGATTATGTAAAAATTCTTATGAGTGGTATAACTAATATAATCGATGTAATTACTTATATTTTGATTGCTTTTGTTGCAATATCTCTTGTTGTATCTAGTATTATGATTGCAATAATTACATATATAAGTGTTCTTGAAAGAACAAAAGAAATAGGAATACTTAGAGCAATTGGGGCAAGTAAAAAAGATATTTCTAGAGTATTTAATGCTGAAACTATTATTGAAGGTTTTATTTCAGGAGTATTTGGAATATTTATTACAATTTTATTAAATAAAGTAGTTGATACTATTGTATTTAATTTAGCAGGAGTAAGTAGTATTACTCATTTAGAAGTATCACATGCAATTATTTTGATTGCTATAAGTATATTCTTAACTTTTATCGCAGGATTAATACCTTCGAAAATTGCTAGTAAAAAAGATCCTGTTGTTTCACTTCGAAGTGAATAAAAAAAGTGCTTTTAAAGCACTTTTTTGTTATATGTAATTTTAATAATTATTAATAATAAAATTATAGTAATGAAAAAAGAAAGTAAATTATTAATAATTGTTATTTTAGTTATGGCAATATTTGGAATTATTATGATATATTCCGCAAGTAGTATATGGGCTGAATATAAATTTAATGATAGTTTTCATTATGCAAAATATCAATTTATTTTTTTCATTATAAGTTTTATTGCTATGATAGTATGTTCAAAAATAGATTATAATATATATAAGAAAAAAAGTAATTTAATACTGTTAATATGTTTTATTTTACTTATACTTGTTTTAATTCCTGGAATAGGTTCACTTAGAAATGGGTCAAGAAGTTGGTTTAAAATAGGCCCATTCGGACTTCAACCATCGGAAATTGCTAAAATAGGATTAATTATATTTGTTTCAAAATATTTAGAAAAAAATAAATCAAGTATAAATGATGTAAAAAAAGGGCTTTTTCCAGTACTTTTAATAATATTTTTATTTTTTGGTCTTATTATGCTAGAACCGGATTTTGGTAGTGGAATGGTAATAGTACTTTCTTTATTGCTTATTATTTTTACAAGTGGAGTAAAACTTTCTTTTTTTGCTTTTTTAATTATTTTAGGTCTTATTGGAATAACTGGTTTAATTATTATTGCTCCATATAGACTTAAAAGAATAGTTGCATTTTTAAATCCATGGTCTGATCCACTTGGTAGTGGCTATCAAATAATACAATCTCTTTATGCAATTGGACCGGCAGGACTATTAGGACTTGGTTTTGGTAATTCTATTCAAAAACAGTTTTATCTTCCTGAACCACAAACAGATTTTATATTTGCTATTATTTGTGAAGAATTTGGCATTTTAGGAGTAATAGTCATAACAACATTATTTGGCTTAATGTTTTATTTAATTATGAAAATAGCTATTAAACAAAAAGATTTGTTTGGAAAATATTTAGCATTTGGTTTAGGAATGCAAATAACTCTTCAAGCATTATTAAATCTTTGCGTAGTAGTGGGTCTTATTCCAGTTACTGGTGTAACTTTACCATTTTTTAGTTATGGTGGAAGTAGCTTATTAGTAAGTATGATAAGTATCGGTATTATTTTAAATATAAATAAAAAATAAGTATTTAATAATTTAATTATTTTTAGGATTTATAAATTTGAATTGAAAGGTATTATTTTTTGTGATAATATATAACTACAAATATACATGTAGTATTAAGGTATGTGTATCTTATAATATTATTTTAAATTGGAGATGAATAAAAAATTGAGATAATCTTGCAATTTTTCTAGTACGATATATATCTTTTTTAGATAATTAAACAATATAATATGTATTATAAATATTTGTTTTGGGTAGTTTAAGGAGGTTTATATATGAAAATGCCAAAATTTTTATTTTTAAGTTTATCAATATTTTGTTTTAGTATTTTAAATGTTGTTAATGCTGAAGTAGTAAACGATGAAGCGTCTTTACTTTATGCTATTGAACAAGCTAGTCCAGATGATATTGATTTATCATCAAATAATGGTACTATTTATACGCATGAGTATTTACATGAATTAGAAGAGGCCTCAGGTTCTAGATATGTAATTTATTAGTAATTTTAAATGGATTAAATTATATGAGTAAAATGAAAATAAAAAGACAACTAAAAACACATATATACTTTTTCTTAATTATTATTATGAGTATAGTCTCTTTTCTTATTATTTTATTTTTGAATGACTATAGGAAAAATGAATTGTTATTATTTGAAAAAAATAATCTTTCTGATGTATCTTTAAAATATACTGAAAATGGTAAATATGATATAGAATTGTTAAAATCAGAAGATAATAATTTGATTTATGGGACTATTTTTGATAGTTCAAAAAATGGTAATTTGTTTTTAACAAAAGGTATTTATGCTTTTAATCTTTATACAGATGAATTTACTTATTATGAAAATTTAGATAATAATAGAATTGTAGATTTTTATATTAAAAACAATATATTATATAAAGTTGTTTTAAAAAATACTACTAATGGTAATTATTGTTGGGAGGTCATTAGTCAACAATTATTTACTAATGAAGAAAAAATAATCATAAAAGGTTGCGTTGTTAATATATTTAATTATCCTAGATTATTTTCTTATAACAATAATCTTTATTTAATTGCTATTTCTGATAATGGTGAAGATTATTCAAAAGAAATATATGCTTTTTATCAATTAAGTAATACTTTTGAAGAAAATGAAAAATTATTATTTAGTTATGAAGGGTCAACTATTACTGATGATGGTATTTTAAGTTATAATATTGCTAATAATAAAATTTATTTAGACAATTTATATTTCACTATTGTTGATGAAAAACATATTCAGTATTTAGTTAAATTAAATTTAAAAACTTTAGAAAAAAATGTTGTAGAAGAAAATAAAGAAGAGAATAAAATTTTGCAAAGTTATGTTCCAACAAAAAGTGGTATATACATACAATACATATTTAAGAAAAAAAGTCAAAAATCTATTTTAAAATACTATTTTAATAATGGTAAAATCAATACATTACAGTCAAATATTAATACATTTGAAAATAGTATAAATAATGATAATCTTTTGTTTCATAATGAAGGAAATAATTGGTTATTATACAATACTAAAGAAAATAAAATTTCTTTGTTAAATACTAATATAGATAGTTTAGATTTATATCCAAAATATTTGGTTGTAAGTAAAAATAAAATTATAGTTCAAGATTTCAATAATAATTTTTATACTGGATTATTGAATTTTTAATTATTTTAGTTAGAGGTAAAAAATTCTATATAGAAAAGTAAAATAAAAAAAGCAGTATAAAGCTTAGATAAAATTATTACTTAAATAGAAATAGTAACCAATTATTTATTTAAGTGATAAGTCAAATATTATTATTCATTCAATAATATAATAGATTTTTATATTAAAAACGTGATAATATATAAAAGTATAATATAATTGAGAATTGGGAGTTATCTATGAAAAAAACAATTAATAGTAAAAATTATAATAAATGGAAAAAAATTGATATAATTGTAGTTTTAATTATTTGCGTATTATCATTTTTATTTACTTTTTTAAGTGGTACAGTTGAAGAAGAATTATCTTTTTCATCAATACCTAAGGATAATTTGATATACATGATTGTTTTAGTAATATGTAGTATTCCAAGTTTATTAAGTTTATTAGCGTTTTATTTTGGTATAAGATATACCATAAAAAAAGTAGAAAAGAAAAATTTAACATATAATGCTTCTAAAGATATAATGTATTATAGAGAATATTTGGATAATTTAACACCATTTGAAGTAAGTATTTTAGTAAATTTAAAATTAGAATATAAAAAAGATATTATTGCAACTATATTATGGTATAAAAATAAAGGGTATTTGGATATAAAAAATGAACAAATTATTTTTAATAATAATATAGACTTAACTGAAAAAGATAAATATTTCTTTTCATTTTTGAAAACAAAGGATTTAAAATATTTAGATATATATAAAAATATTACATATGAAGAATTAAAAGAAAAAAAATATATTATAGAAAATAATATGAAGATAGTTCATTTTTTTATAAAAAATATATTAATAATAATAGGATTTTTTATTTTTATG
>JBJFGY010000052.1:0-9856 GCA_051893155.1 Bacilli bacterium | reverse complement strand
ATAATACATAGAAATAATAAGGAGGATATAATTTTGAAAAAAACATTTTATATTATATTAATATTTTTGATTATTCTTATATCTATTTTTTTATTAATTCCTAAAAAAGAAAATAATAATAATAAAATTAAATTAGCTGAAGTTACCCATTCAATATTTTATAGTCCATTATATGTAGCAATTGAAAAAGGATATTTTGAAGATGAAAATATTGATATTGATCTTATTTTAACGCCAGGTGCTGATAAAGTAAGTACAGCCGTATTATCAAAAGATGTTCAAATAGGTTTAGCCGGAGCAGAAAGTGCTATATATATTTATGAAAAAAGTGAAAAAGATTATTTACAAATTTTTTGTGGCCTAACTAAAAGAGATGGACAATTTATTATATCTAAAGAAAAAGATGATAATTTTACATTAGATAAACTTTATGGTAAAGAAATACTTGTTGGACGATCTTCTGGTATGCCAGCATTAAATTTTCTTAATGCTTTAAAAAATGAAAATATTGATGCTAGTAAAATTAATATAAATTATAATATTGATTTTGCATCTTTATCTGGAGCATTTATTGGTGGAACTGGAGACTATGTAAATTTATTTGAACCAAATGCCTTAAAACTTGAACAAGAAGGATATGGCCATGTTGTAGCAAGCATTGGTATGCTTTCTGGTGAAATGCCATATACCACTTTTTATGCAAGAAAAAGTTTTATTGAAGAAAATCATGATATCATAAACGGCTTTACAAAAGCAATTAATAAAGGTTTAAAATTTGTTAAAGATAATGATGAATATACTATTGCGAATATAATACTTAAACAATTTCCAGATACATCACTTAATGATTTAGCTGTAATTATAAAAAGATATAAAGATGCTGACTCGTATTTAGATAATTATTATATTAGTGAAAAACTTCTTAATAACCTTGAAGATTTACTCATTGAATATGATTTAATTAATGATTATGTACCATATGAAAAATTAATATTAAATCAAAAAATAAACTAAAAAATGCTAAATTATTCTTGCATTTTTTTATTATCTACTTTTTCCTTTTTCAATAAAATTTTTAAAAATATTTAAAAATCTATATTTAAAATTTACATCCACATTTATTTTTTCATTAACCATATTTTTAAAAGTCATATCTGTTACATATTTTTCCCATACATAACTTATAAACTCAGGATGATTCATTAAAAACTCAAAATCAATTAAAGGTAAATTAGGATTTTTTATTCTATCAAAATAATTATTAATTCCATTATTCATAAACTCACCTACCATATTTAATATAACAAATAATTTTTTTAAAGTCTATGATTTTTTATTTCAAAATGATATACTTAAAAGTATGAAAAATAAAAGAAAATTAAATAAAAAAAATTTATGTATTTTATTATCTATATTAATTTTATTTATTATCTTTATAGTATGCATTATAAAATTAGTTTTTTGGTTAATAGATAATACTAAAACTGATAAAATAATTAAATTTGTTTCTGAAAAAGTGCAAATTCAAGAAATTGATACAAAAGATGCACAAATAATTGAAAATGATGATGAAAAAAATTCTGCATATTTTGAATATATAAAAATGAAGTTAATTGATGTTGATCTTAATAATTTAAAAAAATTTAATTCAGACACTGTTGGTTGGATTAAAGTTGAAGGAACAAATATAAATTACCCATTTGTTCAAACAAATGATAATAATTATTATTTAACAAAATCATTTGATAAAAAAAATAATGATGCTGGTTGGATATTTTTAGATTATAGAAATAATATTAATAATCTTTATAAAAACACCATTATTTATGGTCATGGAAGATTAAATAGAACTATGTTTGGATCTTTAAAAGATACTTTAAACTCATCATGGCAAAGTAATTCAAATAACTATATAATTAGACTTTCTACTCAAAATATGAATTCAATATGGCAAATATTTAGTATTTATAAAATCCCCACAACAAGTGATTATTTAAAAATATCGTTTGCTACTGATGAAGAATTTCAAAATTTTATTGATTTAATTAAAGAAAGAACAATGTTTAATTTTAATACTAATGTAAATATTAATGATAAGATATTAACTTTATCAACTTGTTATAATGATGATGAAAAAATGGTTGTTCATGCAAAACTAATAAAATTTTCTAATAAATAATTTTTAAATTTCTACTTCTTTAGCAATTACTAACATATATTTTTTAGAATATTTACTATATTCTTTTAAATTACTACATGTTTGTACGATTAATATATTATCATTTTCATTTACATCAACATTTGTTTCATAAAAGGATTTATTTTTAAGTTTTTGATAATGTGCTAATTTTTCTTCAACTGATTTATACTTTATTTTCATATAATCCCAATCACTAACTTCAACATATGCTGAAAATATTTGATATTTTCTAACTTTTTTTGTCGTGGAAATATAAATGTAAGGATGTGCTTCAAAATATTCTTTTGAATTATAGTTTTCAATAATCATTATAGGTAATGTATAGTTTGGAGAACTATGACCAAATATTAATAGTTTATCACTATTATCAATATTAACTCGATAGTCTAAAAATATAGATCCATTAATATTATAAGTTTTATCTGGTAAATGATTTAAATAATAATCATTGTCTTTTCCTTGTAAAACTACTGTATTAAAATCTGTATCATTTATAGAAATAGTTCCTACAATATCATCATTATTATATTTTTCTTTTAAAGAAGTAATTTGGTTTTCATATATTTCTTCTTTTAAAACAGGTACTTCATTTTCATTTAATATAAATTTATCATATTTATCAATATTATAATATTCCATTAAAAAATATATTGATAAGAAAAGAAGCATACTAGTTAAAATAATTATAATAATATTTTTTATTTTTTTCATTTTCCCTCTTTGATATTATTTTACCATAAAAAATCATATATATAAATTAAATAACATAAAAAAACAAAATATTATAAAATTATTATTTAATTTTCTCATAACAAAGAAAAAGTAGACTTCTTTGTCTACTTTTCTATATTAATTTTTTATCAATTATTTAGTTATAATTTCTATATTACAAGATGAAATAAATGTTGGATTATTATCATTATTATCTACAATAACAATCATACCATATTCACTTTTTTTAACTTTTCCTTGAGCAATTGTTTGTCCTCCTGCTTTAATACTTACACAACATGTATTTTCAGGCAAGAATGTTCTTATTGCATTTTCACAAACACAATCACATCCATTAGATGTTTCATCTGGAATTGGAAGGTAAGTTAAATCATCATTATATGATGAACTTGTAATTTTAATTGCAACTATTTTGCATAGTGATACTGCTTCTTGTGGTGTTCCACTATTATTTATGAGTTGGAAAAGTCCTGAATTAGGATTGTTATTTGGTCCTGGAAGTAACATGCCTGGCCTTCCACTAACATTATTTCCACTTTCCATTGAAATAACTAAATTATCATTTGGGTATAGGGTAATAATTTGCTCAATAATATTTCGCATTTGATCAACACATATGCAGCATGGTTCAGCATCTTTACCAGCTGGACCTGTTGGACCTGTTGGGCCTGTTGGTCCTGTTGGGCCGATATCTCCATCTGCACCACGAGGTATAACAAAATCTAATACATGATTAGGACTTCCTGTTGTGTCAGTTACTGATGCATTTGTTCCGGGATCACCAGTAGTTGTATTTCTTATAGTAATTGTATCTGCTGTTCCATCACTTCCGGTTGGGCCTGTTGGGCCTGTTGCTCCAGTTGGGCCTGTTGCTCCGGTTGGGCCTGTTAGTCCAATTAAACCAGCTGGACCCGTTGGACCTGTTGGACCTGTTGGACCTGTTGGACCTCCTGATGGTCCTGTTGGACCAGTCGGACCTGTTGGACCTGTTGGACCAAAACAACACATACTTTGAGGACAATTCTTACGTTCTCTTTCTATTCTACACCTTATTCTATCTAAATTATTATTCACTTAAAACTCCTTTCTCTGTAATATATGATATTTATAAAAATTGAATGATTATAACAACCTATATAAAAAATATTATATACAAAAAAACTATTTAAATATCAACAAATTAAAATATCTAGACGAATATTTAGAAGTTTGATTTTTAGAAAATTACCCAAAATTGCTTTATATATTTCTTAGTTTAGATATAATATTTTTTCCAAGTATATTCAAAGTTATATTTAAATTTTCCAAAATAGAAATTAAAATAGATTGAGTAGTTTTTCTAAAGATATCAATTAAAACAATAGCAATTTGATATTGCGAATAGTTAATTGATTTCGAAAGCAATTCTTTTCATCAATCCTAATATTTACTAATTTGTTACAATACCTCGTTATATCTCTAAGTTCGTGAATTTCCTTTAATGGAATAAAAGAAAGTTCGAAAAGGACATACTTAATCATAACAAAAATTTCATTTTGCATCTTTTTTGGCAGTTTTAAACGTAATATATTGAAAACATATAAATAAAATGTTAGAATTTCTTTAGAATTATTATTGAATCGTTAATAATTAAAGGATGTGTTTTTATGGGAATGGCTATTAAAAGATTTATTATTGTAGGAATAGGATTATTACTTCAAATACTATTATCCTTATTTACTTTATTAGTGTTAGGTAAATATGTAGCAATTATTGAATTATTATATTTTATATTAAGTATTTTAATAGTACTTTTTATTATTAAAGAAAGTAAAAATTTAAGCAATGATTTACCATGGATAATTATAATTTTAATTTTTCCAATCGCTGGAGCACTACTTTATGTAATTATTGGAAGAAATCTTCGCCGTAGTAAGATTTTAAAAAAAATAAATAAACATATAGAATCAAGTAAAAAATATTTAGTTCAAGATAAAAAAATTGAGAAAGAAATAAATGATAAAAATTATGATAAATTAAAGTATATATATAATTGTGCTGGTTTTCCAGTTTCTAAAAATAATGATATAAAGTATTATCCTTTAGGTGAGCTTGTTTATAAAGATATGATTAATGAATTAAAAAAAGCTAAAAAATTTATTTTTTTAGAATACTTTATTATCAATAATGGAATAATGTGGAAAAGTATATTAGATATTTTAGAAGAAAAAGTTAAAGAAAATGTTGAAGTTAGAATAATGTATGATGATATTGGTTGCGTAGCATTGCTTCCAAGTAGTTACCCTAAATATCTTGAATCTAAAGGTATTAAATGTGTTGTATTTAATCAAATGAATCCATTTTTAGGAATAATAATGAATAACCGTGATCATAGAAAAATGATGATTATTGATGGACATACTGCTTTTTCTGGAGGGATTAATATTTCAGATGAATATATAAATGTTACTCATCCGCATGGAGAGTGGAAAGATAATGGTATTAGAATATATGGAAACGCTGTTTGGAATTTTACAGTTATGTTTCTAAGTATGTGGAATTCTTATCGAAATGAAGATAAAGATTACAATAAATATAAATACAATTTTAAAATTGAAGATAAAAAAGAAGGCTTCGTTGCTGTATATGGTGATAGTCCATTGGATAACGAAATTGTTGGAGAAAATATTTATTTAAATATTATTAATCAAGCAAAAAAATATGTTTATATTTTTACTCCATATTTAATTATAGATACAGAAATGATTAATTCTTTAATATTAGCATCAAAAAGAGGTGTTGATATAAGAATTATAGTTCCTGGAATTCCAGATAAAAAAATAATTTATGATTTAACATGTTCTTATTTTTATACATTAATTAAAGAAGGTATAAAAATTTATACTTATACTCCAGGTTTCGTACATAGTAAGGTATTTGTTTCTGATGATAATATTTCAACTGTTGGTACTATCAATATGGATTATCGAAGTTTGTATTTACATTTTGAATGTGGTGTTTTTATGCAAGATGTTAGCGTTATAAAAGACATAAAAAAAGATTTGGATGGTGCTATAAATAAATCACATCTAGTAACTAAAAAAGAAGCAAAACCAACATTTATAAAAAGTCTTTGGCAAGCAATTTTAAGACTTTTTGCTCCACTTATGTAAGAATATTGTTTAATATTCTTTTTATTTGGTTAACGTTATTCAATCAGTTTCTCCTATTAGTCCAATTAAAACGACTGAGGCTATGGGACTAAAATAAAACATACTTTGAAGACAATTCTTACCTTCTTTCTATTCTACAATTATTTTATCTAAATTATTATTTACTTGAAACTACTTTATCTGTAATATATGAAAAATAAATCTTTATGTAATTATATTAACTTAATACTTTATATTTTATTTTTCAATTATATAATTAATATTTATTTTTCTAAACTAATTAAATATCTAGGAAAAGTGATATGCATAAAATATCATAGGTGATTAAATGCATAAAATATTAAGTGTAGAAAATTTATCTAAAGTATTTTATACAAAAGAAGGAGAAATCAAAGCAATAGATAATATTTCTTTTGATGTAAATAAAAATGATTTTATATGTATTGTTGGATCATCTGGTTGTGGAAAATCAACTTTATTAAATATTATTGCTAGTTTAGATAAACCAAGTAATGGTAATATTAAATTTTATAAAAATAATACTATAATAGGATATATGTTGCAAGAAGATGCATTGCTCCCTTATTTAACAATTTTAGACAATGCCCTTTTAGGACTTGAAATAAAAAAAATTAAAACTAAAGATAATATTGATTATGTCAAAAAATTATTAACTACCTATGGATTAAAAGAATTTATGAATAAATATCCAAAAGAACTTTCTGGTGGTATGAAGCAAAGAGTTGCTTTAATTAGAACACTAGCAATTAAACCTGATATTCTTCTTTTAGATGAACCATTTTCTGCTTTAGATTATCAATCAAGATTAAAAGTTTCAGATGATGTATATAATATAATAAAAAATGAAAAAAAAACTGTTATTATGATTACACATGATATTGCTGAGGCTATTTCTTTAAGTGATAAAATAATTGTTTGTTCAAAAAGGCCTTCACATATAAAGAAAATATATAATATAGAAATGGAAAATAAAACCTCACCAATTAACAATCGTAAATGTAAAGAGTTTTCTACATATTATGATATGATATGGAGGGATTTAGATGTATCAATCTGAAAATCAAAAAAAATTTTTAAGAAAAAAAAAGAAAGAAACTATAATTATTAAAATAATTCAAATATCTTTAATAATATTCTTTTTTCTAAGTTGGGAAATACTTACTAAAAAAGAAATTTTAAACTCATTTATTTATTCAAGCCCTTCACAAATGATTAAAACAATTGAAAATCTTATCATTACTAATAATTTATTTCCTCATATTTTTACAACATTATATGAAGTTTTAATTGCATTTAGTTTAGGTATAATTTTAGGCTTTTTTATAGCAATTATTTTTTATGAATATCCTTTTATTGCTAAAATATTTGAACCATTTTTTACTATTTTAAATGCTCTTCCTAAGGTAGCATTAGGTCCTATTATAATTATTATTTTTGGTGCAAATACAAAAAGTATAATTATTATGGCATTACTTATAAACTTAATTGTTAGTATGATGACAATATATAATGGTTTTTTAAATACTGATACAATTAAATTAAAAATGTTTAAAACATTTAATGCCTCAAAAAAGCAAATACTATTTAAATTAGTTATCCCAAGTTCTTATAATACTATTATTTCTAGTTTAAAATTAAATATTTCTTTAACTCTCATAGGAATAATTACTGGTGAATTTTTAGTAAGTAAAAAAGGATTAGGCTATTTAATTATTTATGGAACTCAAGTATTTAATTTAAATCTTGTAATGGCCTCAATATTTATCTTAATTATTATATCTTACGTACTTTACTTTGGTATTACTAAAATAGAAAAAAAATTAATCAAAAGCGATTAATTTTTTTATTTTAATATTTACTAACTTGATAATTTTCTACATCCACAGAGGTTTCTTGACCAAATAAATCAATAATAATTGTTAAACGATTATTATCACTGTCAATGTTATCAATTTTACCAGACATACCTTTAAATGGTCCATCTATAATACTTACAACATCACCTATATTCATTTCAGCATCAATATTTACACGACTCATTCCCATTGAAGCTAAAATTCTATCAATTTCCTGTGGTAATAAAGGTGTTGGTTTTGCGCCTTTTCCACTTGAACCAATAAAACCTGTTACTCCAGGAGTATTACGTACAATATACCATGCTTCATCTGTCATAATCATTTCTACTAAAACATAACCTGGAAACATTTTTTTAACTTTTTCTTTTTTTACACCATCTTTTACTTCAACTTCGGTAGTTTCAGGAATTATTACTCTAAAAATGTAGTCTTGCATACCCATTGATTCAGTACGCATTTCAAGTTTTTCTTTTACTGCTAATTCATGACCTGAATAAGTATTAACTACATACCATTGTTTTTGATTTTCTTCCATATTATACAAACCATCCTTTTATTATAGATAATAATAAATTAAGTAATAAGAAAAATCCACATATAATGACACATAATACCAATGTTGCAATAGTGTATTTAACCACTTCTTTAGTTGTTGGCCATTTAACAAGTTTCATTTCTTTAATTACACCTTTAAAATAATTTTCTTTTTTTACTTTTGTCTTATTATTTTTTATTTTAGTTACTTTCTTATTTTTTTCTTTGTTATTTTTTTCTTTGTCTTTTGTTGCCATATTTCCTCCAATAAAAAAACACTTTTTCGTGTTCATTTATAATATACACTATTTATTTAAAAAATGCAACTATTTTGTATCATTTAAATCAACATTCTCATTTTTTAACATATCCTCAAATATTGTAATAAATCTTTGTTTTTCTTTAATAAGTGCATCTGGATATATACTTTTAGCATTACAAACCGCTTTGTAAAAATGTTTAATTGTTACAACATTACTATTATCATATAATGCATAAGTAAAAGCATTAGCAACAATTGTTAAACAAATATCAGGATATCTATTTGATATTTCATATATTCTTTTATATTCATCTGTCATTTCCACAATAAAACGCATAATTTTTTCAATTATGAATGGTGTATAATTTAACTTTACACCTATTTGTTTTTCAAGTTTTTGGTATGTTCCCATTAAAATTTTTACACAATCATCTTGAGATGCCTCAAGTACATCAACTTTTTGAAAACGTCGTAAAAAAGCACGATCTCTTAAAATATATGCTTCGTATTCTTCTGTAGTTGTTGCCCCAATCATTTTAATCGTTCCTCGGTCAAGACCAGATTTTAACATATTTGCAAAATCTAAACCACCTTGCCTATTTACAAGAAGATGAGTTTCATCAATAAACAAAATAGTTTTAGGCCTTTGAGCAAGTTCTTGAACAAGTAAATCAATACGATTTTCAATTTGTCCCTCACTTTGAGTTTCACCCATTAAACTAGTTATATTTATTTTTATTATTGACCAACCAATTAAAGCATTAGGCACCATTCCTTTTTGAATACGATAAGCAATTCCCTCAACTATGGCAGTTTTTCCTATGCCAGCTTTACCTACTAAAAGAGCACTTTTTTCAGGAGTAAGTAAAATTAACATACAATCTTTTATTTCTTTATCTCTTGCAATAGCAGGATCTGTAATATATTCTTTTTTTGTTAAATCATCACCATAACGTTCAATCATACTTATTTTCTCATTCATATGAAAACCATCCTTTCAATTATTAGTATAACATTATATTATTTTTTTTAAAAGTAATATTTTTATTTGAGTTTAGGTTTTTTATGAAAAATTTTTAAATATTTTTGATTAGTTTAT
>JBJFGY010000051.1:0-9880 GCA_051893155.1 Bacilli bacterium | reverse complement strand
AATAAGAACAGCAAAACTGTTCTCATTTTATGTGTTGTAAGTCTGAATAGTTACTTTTATTGTATTTATTTTTTAATAATTTTATCATTTATTATAAATCATGATAAATAGAAAAAACACCTTATTTTGTTTCTCTTACATCACATTCAAAACTATAAAAATAACTATTTACTGCGCATTCAAAAGAAAAATACATAAATAAAATGAGCAATTAATTTTAAATCATTATTCATTCTTTTTCTTATGAAATATAATACAAAATAATACTAAAATTGTAAAAAAACATATTGTTCCAATTAAAGGTGTAATATAACTTTTATCACTTACATCTTTAACTTCTTTATCACTACTTATATCTTTAAAAACTTGAGTTTCATTTGAATATTCTTTATTGACAACTAATGTATAAGTAGTAACTTTTTCATCATATACCTCAATTAAAACATGATTTTCACCAGGTGTTAAATTATTATTCCCATAAACAGTTACTGTACAATTATCACAAGTATCATAGTTAAATACAAGTGTTAATATATCTTTATTTACATTTACTACATAATTAAATACTTCACTACTAAAGTCTGGTGTAATTTCACCATTTAATACTTCAAGATTATAAAGCATTTTCTTTTCTCCTTTAAATTAGTTTTATTAATATTTCATTTTGTACATAAATATATTTTTTATTTATAAATAAAAAATCATTTTCAAAAATAAGTTCATTTGATTTAATTAATTTTTTTACTTTTTCATTTTCTAATAAATTAGTATGATATTTTTTATTAAAATTATTTACATTTATTCCATTTATTTTTCTAAGTCCTAATATTAGTCCATATTTAAAATTATCTTCATTAGTAATTATTTCTTTATTTAATAAATATTTTCCTTTTAAATAATCATTTAAATTTCTTGTATTATTATATCTAATATTAGATATATAACCACTTGCCCCTAATCCGAAACCATAATAATATTCATTATTCCAATAAACTAAATTATGTTTTGATTCATAACATTTTTTAGCAAAATTACTTACTTCATAATGATTAAAACCTTTTTCTTTTAAAAATTTACAAATTATTTTATACATTTTATAATCTAATTTTTCTTTAATTGGTTTTATATTATTAATATAAAGTATAGTATTTTCTTCTATCATAAGGCTATAAGTACTAATATGAGTTATATCTAAAGATGTTAAAAGTTTTAAATCATTTAAAAGTATTTTTTCATTTTCATTAGGTAATGCATATATTAAATCAACATTTATATTATTAAAACCAAACTTTTTACATAAATTTATTTTATTATTTACATCTTCATAATCACAAGTTCTATTTAATAATTTTAAATTATCTTTATCAAATGATTCAATTCCAATACTTAATCTATTTACTTTACCTTTTTTTAAAATATTTAACAAATTAGAATTTATATCATTAATATTACATTCAAAAGTAAATTCATAATTTTTTATAAAATTAAATTTATTAATAATAGTAAATAATTTTTCTAAATATTTTTCACTTAATGAAGATGGAGTTCCCCCACCAATATATAAAGTTTTTACTTTAGAACTAATATTATAACTTTTAATTTCTTTTTCTAAAGAATCTAAATATAAATCAACCCATTTTTCATTGTATAAAAGTTTACAAAAATCACAATATGAACAAATTGATTTACAAAAAGGAATATGGATATATATACTTACATCATTCATCTTTTTTTACAACCTGAAAATCTTCCGTCTTCTCCTTTAAGTGCTATATTATTCATGGCAAAATTTTTACCGCCTTTAATTTTAGCATTATAAAGGTTTTGTTTTCTTTTTTGCGCTATTACATTATAAGTTTCATAGCCAAGAACTTCCAAAGCAAGAGGACAAGTTAAATATCTTCCTACACTTGTTGAACTAATGCCGGTAATATTAGATAATTCTATATCTGAATAATTACTTTCCAAAAATAATTTACTTAAAAAAAGAATTTTTATTTTCATTTCTTCTTCTTGTTTTTTACTTCTCATATTTACTCCTCATCACTTAAAATACTTAAAAATGCTTCTTTTGGAACTTCTACAGAACCAATCATTTTCATTTTTTTCTTTCCTTCTTTTTGTTTTTCAAGTAATTTTCTTTTTCTTGAAACATCGCCACCATAACATTTAGCTAATACATTTTTTTTCATCGCACTAACATTTTCTCTTGCAATTATCTTTGAACCAATACTTGCCTGAATTGGAACTTCAAACATTTGTCTTGGAATTGTTTTCCTTAATTTATTAACAATATCTTTACCTTTTTGATAAGCAAAATCTTCGTGAACAATAACAGATAATGCATCAACAATTTGGCCATTTAATAAAATATCCATTTTAACAAGTTTACTTACTCTATAATCACTTATTTCATAATCAAAAGAAGCATAACCTTTTGTACTACTTTTAAGTTTATCATAAAAGTCATAAATTATTTCTCCTAAAGGGATATAATAATGAATATTTACTCTAGTTTCATCTATATATTCAGTTGTATCATATATACCTCTTTTATTTTGACAAAGCGTCATTATTGGTCCAATAAACTCACTTGGGGCAATTATATTAGTATAAATATATGGTTCTTTAATATATGATATTTTTACTTTTTCAGGCATTTCATTTGGACTAGATATTTCAATTTCTTCCCCTGAAGTAAGCATTACTTTATAAACAACAGATGGACTTGTTGCAATAGTTTCAAGATTAAACTCTCTTTCAAGCCTTGTTAAAATAATGTCCATATGTAAAAGGCCTAAAAAACCTACCCTAAAACCAAAGCCAAGAGCAATTGATGTTTCTGGGCTAAAAGTAAGTGCCGCATCATTTAATTTTAGCTTTTCTAAAGCTTCTTTTAATTCATCATATTTATTTGTTTCGGTAGGAAATATTCCTGAAAATACCATAGGTTTCATCTTTTTATAACCTTTTAAAGGTTCAAGTGCTTCATTATTTTCAAGAGTAATAGTGTCTCCAACTGCAACTTTTGCAATATCTTTTATTGCTGCGCAAACATAACCAACCATACCACTGGAAAGTTCAGGTAAGCTAATATTTGTTAGACGATTAATCCCTACTTCCGTTACTTCAAAAACGGAAGATGTTGCTATCATTTTTATTTTATCTTTTAATTTTATTTTTCCATCAACAACTTTAACAAGTAAAACTACTCCCTTATATGAATCATAATGACTATCAAAAATTAAAGCTCTTAAAGGTTTATTTTCATTAATAACTGGTGCTGGTACTTTTTCAATAACTGTTTCTAAAATTTCTTTTACGCCTAAACCAGTTTTAGCACTACAAAGAAGAATTTCATCTTCTTTAAAACCTAATGTCTTTATAAGTTCGCCTTTAACTTTTGCAACATTAGCATTTGGAAGATCAATTTTATTAATAACAGGAATAATAGTTAAATCATTTTCAAGGGCAAGATATAAATTAGCTAGTGTTTGAGCTTCAATTCCTTGAGAAGCATCTACTACTAAAATAGCCCCTTCGCAAGAAGCAAGTGAACGTGATACTTCATAAGAAAAATCAACATGACCTGGAGTATCTATTAAATTTAAAATATAATCATTTCCTTGATAATTATAATTTAAACTAACTGCATTAAGTTTTATTGTAATTCCTCTTTCTTTTTCAAGTTCCATATTATCAAGTATTTGAGTCTCATTATTTCGATTGCTATAAGCTTTTGTAAGTTCCAAAAAACGATCTGCTAAAGTACTTTTACCATGATCAATATGAGCAATAATTGAAAAGTTTCTAATATTTGATTTCATTTAATCACCAAATATTATTATACCTAAAGTTAAGAAATAAATAAAGCCCGTATAAAATCCCAAACATTTTTTACTTTTGATGAAAAAATAGTACTTAATTTATTTGATACTACATTTGCAGTTTTAGTATAAATATTTGAATAATCTTCTTCTTTAGGTAAATATGATATTACATTTACTTCTTTACCTTCAGCTACATCTTTTTCAAAATCATTTATTTTATTTTGAGTAAAAATAACTTTTTCTCTAATACTTTTATCATAATAACCCGTTTCTTTGGCAATAAAAAGTCCACAATAAATTAAAAATAATAAAATTAAAATTTTTGAAAATGGGTTAGATTTTTTTTCAGTTTTCAAATTTCCTCCAAAATATAATCTGCTAAAATTCTAGCAAATATTTCTAAAGTATTATTTACTTCTGTTATAGTATTATATTGACCACCTACCTCTATTAAAATTACATTACTACTAAAATCTTGATTATATACTCCATCTACTCCTAAACCACTTTTTTTAGTTATACCTCTAGAAAGACAACTATTTTCTTTTATTAGTTTTTCATTTAAAGAATTAATCATTTTTTCATTTTCAAAATAGTTTTTATTATCTAATCCTAAAACAAATAATATTTTGGCATAACTTTTATTATTAATTACGCACGTTGTTTTTTCATATATTGATGAATCACGATGTAAATCAATAAAATATTTAAGAGTTGGATAATTTATTATACTTTCTTCTAAAAGAATTCTACTTGCCTTATAACTATCTTTATACATTAAATTATTTTCATTTAAAATATTTTTTATAGATTCATTTTCTACAAATGATACAATATTATACTTTGCTAAATATTCTTTTAAAATATAACTGGCAAACATTACATTATAATCAAGATTATAATTATTTACTTTATCATATAAATAACTTTCAGTTTGATGAGTATTATAAATATACACTGTTGGAGATCTTTGATTAGTATTTTCTGTTTCTTTAAAAACTATTTTTTCATTATTATCTTTTTTTTGAGCTTTACCTAAATAAGAATATGTTAAATATATTAATTTATCTTCATTTATTTTATAATTAGTACGGATTATTTTAATTATTATAAGAATTAATATCATTTCTAATAAAAAAATAATAATTTTTCTTTGTATTTTTTTCTTTTTACTTAAACTTTTAAAATGTCCCATATAATCACCAATAAAATATTAACAAATATTTTTTATATATTTTGTCGAATAATATCATCATTTTATTAATAATTATATTTTAGAAAAAAACAAAAATACTTGCTATTTCATAGTACATTTGATAAAATATTTACGTACAAAAAAGGAAGGAAGAAAAAATGGCAAATATTAAAAGTTCAAAAAAAGCAATAAAAGTTATCGCAAAAAAAACTGAAAACAATCATGAAGCAAAAACTCAAGTAAAAAACTTAATTAAAGATATAGAAAAATTAATTGCTTCAGGTGATAAAGAAAAAGCTACAGAAGTATATAAAACATTTCAAAAAACTTGTGATAGTGCTTTAAGTAAAGGATTAATTAAATCTAATACTGCTGATAGACAAAAGAAAAGATTATCTGCAAAAATTAAAAATATGTAGTAGTTTATTTACTACTTTTTTTATTAGATAATATTTGTTAAAATAAAAGTATGAAAAAAATTTTTATAACAATTATATGTGTAGTATTTTTATTAATTATTTCTTATAAAGAAAACTTTATAAGTGATTTTATTTCTAAAAAAATAACTGAAAGTCCAAATCTTATTATAAAAGATAAAAATAATTATTATAAAGATGATAATTATTTATTTGTTCAAAATACAGATAATTTTGTTCCTTATTCTTATAATGATTTATTAAATATTATCTATACTTCAATTAATAGTGGTTGGGATACTTTTACTTTTTATTGTCCTAATGAATATACTTCTTGCTTAAAAGATATTGAAAATATTAGTAAAGATGATATTACATTAACTCATATTAATAACTATGTTCATCCATATAATAGTTTTACTAATATTAAAACAAGTATATTAGAGTCTGGAGAAATAACAATTGAAATAAATTATTTATATACTGCAGAACAAATAGAAAAAATTGATAAAGAAGTTGATAATATAATAAGTAAGCTTATTACTTCAAATCAAACTGATTATGAAAAAATAAAAATAATTCATGATTATATCATAAATAATACAAAATATGATGTTGAAAGAAATCAAAATAAAGATAGTAATTATTTATCATATATTGCTTATGGACCTTTATTTGAACATATGGCAACATGTAATGGTTATACAGATTTAATGGCAATATTTTTAACTAAATTTAACATCAAAAATTATAAAATTGCCACAACAAAAGAAAGCATTAGTACATCATCTAACGGACATATATGGAATGCTGTTTATTTAAATAATAAATGGTTACATTTAGATCTAACTTGGGATGACCCAGTAAGTGATGATGGTAAAGATTATTTATATCATAAATATTTTTTAATTGATACATCAACTTTAAATCAAGTCGATTCAGGTAAAGTTGAAATTGAAGAACATAATTTTGATAAAAATTATTATTTAGAATTTAATGAGTCTATAAATGAACTTATTTCTTCTTCAGTTTCATGAAAATTATCAAAATTTACATTAAACCAATTAACATTAAGTTGATTATTAAACCAGGTATATTGTCTTTTGACATAATGTCTGGTATTTTTTTTAATATTTTCAATTGCCTTTTCATAAGAAACTTTATTATTAAAATAATCAATTAATTCTTTATAACCAATAGCTCTTTTTAAAATATTACTATTTGGATATTTTGAATATATTTCTTTAACTTCTTTTTCAAGCCCATTATTTAACATCTTATCAACCCTGTTATTAACAATTTCATATATTTTTTCTCTTGGAGCAGTAAGACCTATATAAATTACATCATATAAACTTTTATCTTTATTATTTTTATTGTCATCTCTTTTTAAATAATTTATAAGTCTTACTCTATTATTTTGATGAATATTATTACATCCTTTATCTTTAGCCATTAAGAAAAGCTGTTCATTAGAATATTTTTCAAAGTTTTCCTCATTTAATTTATTAAACTTATAATCATAAAATAATGCTTTAATATAAAGACCAGTTCCTCCAACAACGATAATATTTTGTTTTTTATATTCTTTTAAAAGTTTTCTAGCATCATTTTGATACTCCATAACACTATAATCTTCATCAGGATTTTTTATATCAAAAAGAAAATGCTTTCTTTCTCCCATTTCTTCTTTTGTTATTTTAGCACTACCTATATCTAAATATTTATAAATTTGAGTTGCATCAGCATTTAATACTATACCATTATATTTTTCTGCTAAAAACTCACTTAATCTAGTTTTACCAATACCAGTTGGTCCACATACACATATTATCATAATCTTTCCTTTTCTTTATTATAATATAATTTGACAAATAAAGAAATATTTTATATATTAATTGCATGGAAATAATAGGTATAATCGCAGAATATAACCCACTTCATAATGGGCATATTTATCATATTAATAAAATAAAGGAAAAATATCCAGATAGTTTAATTATTCTTGCTTTAAATGGGTATTTTATGCAGCGTGGTGAAGTATCAATATTATCTAAATATGATAAAGCATATTTATCTTGTTTACATAAAGTAGATATTGTAATAAATATACCTACTTTATTTGGAGTTCAAAGTGCGGATACTTTTGCTAATATATCAGTAAAATTGTTAAATTATTTAAAGGTAAATAAAATTATATTTGGTAGTGAGTCTAATGATATACAATTACTTACCAAAATAGCTAAAAAATCTCTTGAAAATGATAAAAATGATATGATTTCCTATTATATGAAAAAAGGGTTAAATTATCCTACTGCTTTAAGTAAAGTTATTAATGAAAAATTTGATTATAATCCTAATGATTTACTTGGTATATGTTATATAAAATCTATTTTACAAAATAATTATAAAATTATTCCTGAAACTATTTTAAGAACTAATAATTATTTAGATACTAAAAGTAATGACAATATAATAAGTGCTTTAAATATAAGAAATAAAATTAAAAAAAATGAAAATATAAGTAAATATGTTCCAGAAAATGTAATAAATAAAATTAACATAATTAATAATGATTTATTATTTAATTTAATTAAAATTCAAATACTTAATAATGACATAAATAATATTTTAGATGTTGATGAAGATATGATATTTTTATTACAAAAAAATATTTTGAAAGTTAATAATTTAAATGATTTAATAAATAAATTAAAATCTAAAAAATGTACTTATAATAAAATAAATAGAATGCTTATTCATATTCTATTAAATATTAAAAAAGATGATGCTAAAACTAATCTTGATTATATTAATATTTTAGGATTTAATAAAAAAGGTAAAAATTACTTAAATAGTATTAAAAAAGATATTAATATTTCCACCAAAATAAATAAAGAATCAATTATTTACAAATATGAACTAAAAAGTGCCATTATCTATGATATGTTAACAAATAAAAATGAACTAAAAAAAGAGTTAGAAAATAAACCAATTATTCTTTAACTCTTTTTATATTTAATAAATATATTGTAACTAAAGGCATTGAAAATATATAAGGCATAGCATAACGATAATAATTATTTGCAGGACCTAACACACAAAATAATAATGAAAAATATAAAGGTAATAAAATAACTAAGTAATCATATTTTTTATTTTTTAATAAATATACAAGTAATACTATAAGTAACCATGTATTAAATCCTGGACTTACAATTAAACCTAAAATTGGAATAGCTCTAAATGCATAAGCATAACTACTTAAAAAATTTCTTAAACTTTCTAAATTATTATAATGATAATCAACTAAATTATTATCTGTTATAGGATCATAGTATTTAAAGTATATATACCAATGAATATCACTTGGATCAAAGAAACCATAAATATTATTAAGTGTTGCATCAATGTAAGTAAATGGATAAGATATTAATCCCTTAAACCAAGTTTTAAAATAATTTAATAAATCTTTTTTAGTAGCATATTTATTAAAAGTATTTTTAACTGGATCAGATAAAACAGGATTATAATTTTTCTTTATGGCATCATAATCTAATACTTTACTTATATTTTTTTTATCATTTTCACTAAGACTATCTTCATGGTATTTAATAAGTCTTGCTGTTTGCTGAAAAGGAATACTTAGTGCCTCTCTTATGCTTGTACCAGTTATTCCTAATTTAGGTAATAATATTTTTGAATAAGATAAATATAAACTAAAAATTATAATTGTAACACCAAGTAATTTCTTTATATTCTTTTTACTAAATATACATAAAAAAGGTACAAGTAATATAATTAAAAATATTCCATTATTTCTAAATAAACAAATAAATATTGAAAGAATAAAAAATAAAATAATACTTTTCAAAGAAATTTTTGTATTCTTATATTTTTCAATAAAATTAATAATAAACATTATAAAAAGTATTATTAGGGTTGTATAATAAACATCTTTATTAGTATTAATTGCATAAAATGGAAAACTAGGTACTAATGCATATATAAATATTAAAGGAATTAAAAATTTATTTTGAACTTTTCTTTTCTTTAAAAAATTAACTGTATAAGCAAGAGTAATTGCTAAAAATAATCCTTGCATAAAAGTATAAATAAATAAGCCAAAATTATCATTTATGATAAGTCTTCCTAATTTTATGCATGATCCTAAAAGCATAGTATGAAATACAGGATGATGATTAGTAATATTTACATTAGGATTAATTTGAACGGAATAATTTACATATTTAGTTTTAACATTAAAAAATTGTTTTATTTGATTACTAGGATCTGGAGATAATACAGCAGGATAAAAAGCTACATAATATATACTCCAACAAAATATGATAATAATTAAAGATATTACAAAAGGATGTTTATTAAAAAACTTTATAAACTTATTTTCTTTAAAATCATTTTTATTTAAATAATATTTA
>JBJFGY010000050.1:0-2287 GCA_051893155.1 Bacilli bacterium | reverse complement strand
AAGTATTCCAATAAAATCCTTTCCTATAATATTTTCTGTTGATTTAATACTTTCATGTTAGTGCTAATATAAAAATGTAGGAAAACAATTAAATAAAAATGTAGGTTTTCCAACATATTTATATAAGCACTTTTTATGTGAAAATAAATATGATAACTTCTTATTGTAATAAGGAGTTGATAATATTGAATAGTTTAAGAAAGGAATTGGTAATATTGAGAGAATTAGATTTAAAACCGAATTATGCAGAATTAGCAAGAAAATATAAATGTGATTATAGAACGGTAAAAAAATATAATGAAGGTTATGAAGGTAAATCTAAAACGCGAAATCGAGAATCAAGATTAGAAAAATATAAAAATGAAATAATAGAAAAAATAAATTTACCAGGAGCAAATAAACAAGCAACATATCAATATATGAAAGAAAGATATAATGATATAGGAAGTTATAGTAATTTTTGTTATTTTGTCAGAAAGGAAAAATTAATAAATAATAAAGTAAAAAGCATTCCACACCCAAGATATGAAACAGCTTATGGAAAACAAATGCAATTTGATTGGAAAGAATCTTTAAAAATGACAAATAAATATGGCGAGATATTTGAATTTAATATATTTTCAGCAATATTAAGTGCAAGTAGATTTCATATATTTGTATATAGCAAAAATAAAACAAGAGAAGATGTAGAAAATTGTTTAGTACAAAGTTTTAAAAAAATTCAAGGAATGCCCGATGAAATACTTACAGATAATATGTCATCAATAGTAAATCATAAAACTGGAAAATTTGTAAATGAATTTAATATTTTTTGCAAAGATATTGGAGTGAAGCCCAAACATTGTAAAGTTAAGAAATGTATGACCAAAGGTAAAGTAGAATCACAAAATAGATTTATGAGTTGGCTAATTCCATACAATGGTGAATTTGAAACAGAAAAAGAATTAATTGAGATAATAGAAATAATAAATAAAAAAGTAAATCAGGAGGTAAATGATACAACAAGATGTACACCAATAATGCTTTATAACAAAGAAAAAGAATATCTCAAACCTTTGCCAAATAAGGAATTACTAAATAGATATGAAAATGATATAAAGTCATTTAAAGTGCCAAATACCTTTTTAGTAACACATAAAGGAAATCAATATTCAGTTTCACCACAGTATATTAATAAAGTTGTCAAGTTAAAAGAACTTAATAATAAACTGTATATTTATTATAACGAAGAATTAATAAGTTGTCATGAAATATCAAGCAATAAAATTAATTATAAATCCGAACATTATTTAGGTGGAATGAGTCATTGGTTAAAAAACAATAATGAAATAGAAGAAATAGTCGAAAGAAATTTAAAAGAATTAGAAAAATTAAATGAAAGAGGAATTTGATTATGAGTAATTATAATAAGTTATTAAATAATTTAGAAACATTAAAATTATTTAAAATAAAAGAAAATATAGATAAATATATAGATTTAGTAAACAATAAAAAGAAAGATTTCGTAGATTGTTTATACGATTTAACAAATTTAGAAATATCTATGTTAGAAGAAAAAAGGAGATTACATTCGATTCAATTTGCTGGGTTTCCTTATATAAAAACATTTGATGATTTTGATTTTACATTTCAACCATCATTAAATAAAGAAGAAATTTTTGATTTTAAAAATTTAAGATTTATAGAAAATAAGGAAAATATATTATTTGTTGGTAGTCCAGGTGTTGGAAAAACACATTTAGCTACCGCGATAGGCCTTGAAAATGCCAAAACATATAAAAGTACTTATTTTATAAATTGTAATGATTTGATTGAAACTTTAAAAAAAGCACATTCACAAAATAGACTCGATGATAAACTTAAAACATTATCTAAATATAAATTACTAATAATAGATGAAGTAGGATATTTACCTATTGATATTGAGGGGGCAAATCTTTTATTTCAATTAATTAATAAAAGATATGAAAGAAATTCAACAATAATCACTACCAATAAATCATTTTCAAAATGGGGTGAATTATTTGGAGATACAATGATAGCTAACGCAATCTTAGATCGGCTTATTCATCATTCTCATATAATTAATATAACTGGTAAATCTTATCGCATGAAAGATATATTAATTGATAATTCTGATAATGAAAAATCATAAAAATTATTAAATAAAAATGTAGGTTTTCCTACATAATTATTTAATTAAAAACCTACATTTTTATATTGACATTAACATTTCAAGTGTATATGTATTTTTACTTATAAAATCCTTACTTTTACATGAATAGAT
>JBJFGY010000049.1:0-2299 GCA_051893155.1 Bacilli bacterium | reverse complement strand
GGTAGTGTGAATAGTTTATATCTCAACTACCTGTTTTTTCTTTTATTTATCTATAATTTCTATATTATTTTCTTTTACCCTCCTTTTTGAGAGCTATTTTTTATAGAAATCATCGTTTTTATCTATCAAAAAATGACATTACTCGATATAATGTTTTTAGAAATAATCATTAGAATCGAGGTAATGTCATGTCTAAAATTATATCATTAATTATTAAATTTTTAAATAGAATTAATAAATTTATTTGGAAAATTATTATTTTCCTTTCTAAATTTGTCAAAGTTGACGAAATTAAACATCTTGATGATAAGCCTGATGATATTCAATATCGTTTATTTAATGTTGATGAACCTGCTATCATTGAACCATTTGTCAAGATTGATCATAAAGATTATAAACAACTTATTAAAGATAATAATATTAAGCCAGTTCAACGGCGTAATGGCAAAACTATTACCGTCGATGTTAAATGTCCTTGTTGTGGGGCTCCTAAAGATTTCCTTTATGATAACACTGGTAAGCAGAATCAATTTGAATGTAAAGTTTGTTCTTTCATTTTCTCTACTAACCCTAATAAAAAGAAAGATGTTATTTTAAAATGTCCTCATTGCCATTATCAGCTTGCTCTTGCTCATCATCGTGATGATTTTGATGTTTATCGTTGCCCTAACAATCTTTGCCCTTTCTATCTTAAAAACAAATCTTCTTTAAATAAACATGATTTAAAACTTTATCTAGAGCATCCTGAAAAAATTAAGTTAAGATATATCTATCGTAAATTTAATATTGATATTCCTACTCTTTCAAAAGATTATTGTGATTTTATCAAATCTCCTATTGATTTATCTCGTGCTTATTCTTCTCAATACATCATAGGGCTTTGTCTTACTTATCACGTTAATTATGGTCTTTCTTATCGGCAAACTGCTTCTATCTTACAAGATGTTCATGAAGTTTTCATTTCCTATAAAACTGTAGAAAATTATTGTAAAGCTGCTTCTTCTATTATTCATCCTTTACTTGAGTTTTATCCTTATGATCTTTCTGATACAATTGCAGCAGATGAAACTTATATTAAAATTTTAAGTAAAACTGCTTATATTTTCTTTTACTTTGATTCAATTAAGAAGATTGTTACTTCTTATCGGGTTTACGAAAAACGAGATTCTTTATCTTCTATCAAAGCTGCTTATTCAACATTAATTAAATATGATAAACTACCTGAATCTTTGAAAATCATTTCTGATGGTAATCCAATTTATAACGTAGCTGCTCAATATTGGTCTCAAAATGGTTTTCCTTTTCAACTTTTTCAGGTTATTGGACTTACAAATCAAGATGATATTTCTCGTGAATATCGTTCTGAAAAACAGATTATTGAACGATTTAATCGTACTCTTAAATATTATTATCGTCCTAAAGGTGGTTTTTCTTCTCTTGATAATGCCAATTCTTATATGGTATTATTTGCTACTTACAATAATTTTTTAAGACCTAATAAAGCTTTAGATTGGAATACTCCGGTTAGGCTTGATGAACTTGATGGAATTTCTAATATGCCTAACAAATGGATTAAACTTTTAAATCTTGGATACAAATATTCTGATATTTATTGTTGTTAAGTTAAATTTTAAAAAATCATGTTTTTAACTTCTTTTCATCGTGCCTTTTTTTTATCAATTCTATTGTCAAAGAGCATTTTTTTGATAGATTTATATCAATTTTTTTCATTCTGATATTTTTTATCTAATGTTACTTGTTTTCCATAAAACTTTTCACACTATCCCTATATTTGTTACGCTTGGCGGTATCTCTATACTCGTTAGTTGATTCAAAGCAAATGCACCGTATTCTATTGTTTGTAAACTACTTAATGCACTGAAATCTACACTCGTTAGTTGATTTTCTAAAAATGCATCCACTCCTATTGTCTGTAACTTCGTAGCTCTACTAAAATCAATATTGGTAAGCTGATTAAATATAATTGTATCACTACACTTTCCCAAAAATGCCATCACCCCAATTTCTTCTAATCCACTTGGTAATACTACACTGTTAATGTATCTACTATCCCCTTCAGTTGGTTCACTATTACCATCAATGTTTTCTAGAAATGCATACTCTCCTATTACCTTTACTGTAGTTCCTCCTATGGTATCTGGTATCACTACATCCATCGGACAATCTAAATCACTTTTCTTATACTTTGTAATAGTTCCGGTGTTGGCATCAAATTCAAAACACTTTTCTGGAGTAGCATATTCTACTATCTTACATGTATCAGCATCATACTTCTGGA
>JBJFGY010000048.1:0-2339 GCA_051893155.1 Bacilli bacterium | reverse complement strand
TTTAAATAATATTTAATTATTTTTTTTGTATATATAATAATATATAATAAAATTACACTTAATGATAAAAATCTATATATTGTAAATATAAACATAAAATTCTTAAATAAAATACTTAAACTTGATACACTACGATAACTTTGTCCAATAAGTAAAAATATTGAAAATAATCCTGCAAGGATTTTATCTTCTTTAGTTATCTTTTCTTTATTATTTTTTATAAATAAATATAATATTATTGAAAAAATAAAAGCAATAATTATGCCACTTAAATTAATAAAATTACCTTTATTTAAATATATATTTTTATAATTTATAAAAAGTGAAAATGATGATAATACTGCAATTAATAAATTTAATAATTTCTTTTTCATAAACATAGTATAACAAATATATATAAATAAGTAAATTATTTAAGTTTTTAGAATTTATTGTTATTTCAAATAAAAAAAGTAGTAATTAATTTTCTACTTTTCTATTTTTTTATAATTAAATTTTTCTTACTAATGTCTTTCCTTCTTTAAATTTACAATCAGAAGAGCAATTAAAATCTGGAAAAGTACATCTTGCACCATGAGAATATTTTTCAATATCTAAAGCAAGTGGACTATTTGACTTTTCTAAAGCATTTTTATATTTTAATAAAGTTTCTCTAGTTTGTAACATTATTTCAAGTTGTGTAGCAGTACATAGTCTTTCTTTACATTTTAAAATAAAATCTTCATATTTTCCAACTTCACTAATTTTAACAAGTTCTCCTTGTGGATTAACATCTCTAACAATTTGTATATCATTAAGCCACTCATTAACTAATAATTGGTCATCAGCAATAATCGGTGGTATAAAATATTCTTTTTCATCTAAAATTTCCATTTGATAATCAAGTGTTCTATGTCTTTGGGCTTGAGCAAATTGAGCAAAAGATCCTTTATAAACACACGAATAAACATCTCCAAAATGCTGCTTTTTTTTATCTAAATCTTTACCAAATATAGATATACTTCTATTCTTTTCATTTTTTAATAGTCCTTCTTCAAGAACATTTACATCGGCAAGACATTTTAATAATTCTTCCATAGAAGATGATAGTTTTCTTTCAAAAGAATTATTCATATTAGCATTTTTAATATAATTTTGCATCCAAGAAGCAATATAATTAATTTGCCTAAAAGAAGTTGAATAAATCATTTGTGTTGGCATAAATACAGTTACTAAATATCTTGCATTTTCTTGCGCTAGTTTTTGCACTTTAGCATCATTATAAATATTTCCATATTGTGATTTAATTTTATTTTTAAATATATCAATCCATTTATTATATAATCTTTCTTCATCTTCAGTTATAATTGATCCCTCTTGTCTAATAACTGGTGTATACCTTGCAGATTTTTCGCTTGTTGTATATTGATGTTCATTATTAAGCACCATTGCTAAAATCTTAGGTATATTTTGTAAATTGAAATTTATTATAATATGATCATAGACACTATGATGGCCATTATTTAATGTCATATCTACTCTACGCATTGTCTTTTCTTCAGGTTCATTTTTAAGGTGTTCAAATCCTTCTTTATCATAACATACACCTGCAATCTTTCCAGATAATTTAATTGCCTCATCTTTGTCAAAAGTTCCGTCTGACTTTAAAAATTGGTTAGGCAAAATACCAACTTTAATCTTTGTTTGTTCCATCTTTTTTTCTCCTAATTAATATTTTCCCTTTTTACCTTTTGTCATTACATATGTTATTTTAACATATTTATTTTTCAAAATCATCAATTTTAATATTATTTTTTCTAAATAGTGTAAATTGTCATCACCCAGGCTTGAGAAAGAAAAATGGAATACAATGAAGAAAAAAACTTTTACGTAAATATTTTTTTAGTTAATTATTATAATGAACAAGAAAGAATTCATCAATGGTGCTGGTGTCGTAGTAATCTACAACTTTCTCTCAAAGACGATTGATATAGAATCAATTTCTAAATTCATTATTACTGTAACACATTCTTCAATTATTGTTAACAAAAACTTTCATCTGTTCGCTTGTTTTATAAATCTACTTATTATGTAATTATAATAGGAACATTTGATGTGTCGTCCTCCAATCTTGAGAAAGAAATGAGGTAGATAAAGATGAAAACTAAAACTTTTATAATAAAAGTTCTAAAGATCATTGCTATCATTTTGTTACTTTCTACCTTACTGGTGTTAGCAACAAAAAAATAGACATAATTACTAACTAATATAAGTATAGCATAATTTACAAATTCTAAAAATTTAACTAGTAAAATAGAATAAATTTTATGAATATCATGAAATAATGTAAAAAAAGAAGA
>JBJFGY010000047.1:0-10600 GCA_051893155.1 Bacilli bacterium | reverse complement strand
TGCCTGAAGAAATGCCAACACCTAAAAAGAGTTTGAAAGAACTTGAAAGAGAAAAGAAACAATTAGAAACTAAAGAACAAAAGAAACTCAAGGAAATAAAATGAACAAAGTGATGATATAAGTGAATTAAAAAATATAAATAAACGTGGTAAGCAATGTAGGAAGGATTGTTGAAGAATATGAAAAACAAATTTAAAATTTTGATAATTATTATAATACTTATAGTATTATCAATTATTTTGGGGTTAGCTTTATTAAATAAAAAGAATATAAATAATAATATTAAAGATAATTATATTGCAGTATTTCATGGTGGATCTGGAGAAATAACTTATGAAACATATATTTATAAAATTGATAATGGAGAAGCTAATTATGGCTTTGAATATATAAATGTTACAAGTACAACTGAATTTTGGGGAAGTCCAAATTGGACATATAAAATTACTGATAGAGGAAAATTTAATTGGACAGATGAAGCATTTATAATTGCTAAAAAAAATGGAGCTTTTTCATACGTTACAGTACCAAATGATAGCAAAATATATACCATAGAAGAATTTCAAGACCGATTTTTAATGAATTAATAAAAGAAAGTGATTTATTATGAAAGAAAAAAATAATATAGAAAGTATAACAAATGTTGATATTAACTGCGTAATGGAAACTTATAAAAAATCATTTTTAAATTCTTGAAAATAATGGAATTCTTGTTAAATACTTTTTACATCTAAATTTTATATAAAATACTTAAAAAAATTATAGGTGTGGGAATTATGAAAAACTTTTGAAAGGAGAAATATTATATGCTAGAAAATAATGAAATTATGATTTATGAAGACAAAGATGGAATAACAAAAATAAATGTTAAATTTGTGAACGAAGATATTTGGCTAACTCAAAATCAAATTGCTGAAATATATAAAACAACCCAACAAAATATAAGTCAACATATTAATTCTATTTATAAAGACAATGAATTATTGGTAGATTCAACTAACAAGAAGGAAAATTAAGTTTAATGAAAAAAAGATATTGTAGATTATTTGCTGGTGATTCTAAAAAACATGAATGGGAAAATGTTGAAAATCCAGAAAAACAACAAATTTTAAAATATATTGATGATTTATTTGTATATCTAGACAAAGAATACAAAAACTATTTTTTAGAATATGGCGATTAATAAATTACAATTTATAGAAAAGGAAGTGATAAATAATGGACATGTATCAAAAAAGAGAAATGAGAAAAAATAAAAAGATGGATGAAAATGAAAAAATTTTACCATCTATGAGTATCAACTATTATCCAGGTCATATGGCTAAGGCTAAAAGAATGATTATAGAAAATATGAATTTAATAGATATTGTGTATGTAGTAGTAGATGCAAGATGCCCAAAATCTACTATGATTAAAGAAGTAGATAATATTATTAAAAATAAAGAAAAAATTTTAATAATGACTAAAAAAGATTTATGTGATATTAATAAAACTAATAAGTTTGTAAAATATTATGAAGAAAATGGTTATAATGTTTTAGTAGTTGATTTAAAAAATAATTTAGATTATAAAAAAATATTTGAATTAACTAAAAAATGTACTAGTCATATTCAAGAAAAAAGAAAAAATAAAGGACTTAAAGAAAAAGATATTAAAGCTTTAGTTTTAGGAATACCAAATGTTGGAAAATCAACATTAATAAATAATATGGTTGGAAAAAAAGTCCAAAATGTTGGCAATAAACCTGGAGTTACAAAAACTTTAAATTTTTTACCTACTAAATATGGAATAACACTTTTAGATACTCCGGGTATTTTATGGCCAAAACTTGATGATGAAAAACAAGCTTTAAATATCGCAGCAATAGGATCAATAAAAAAAGAAGTATTAAATATAAATGATATTGCATTTTATATAATAAGTATTTATATAAATAAATATCCAAATGTTTTAAATAGTATTTATAATATTGAAAGTAATGATATTTATGAAATTTATAATCTGCTTGCCAAAAAATGGGGATTTAAAGAAGATGATTTTATAAAAATAAGTGAAAGAATATATAATGATTTTATAAATGGAAAAATTAAAGGAATTACTTTAGATGAAGAAGAAGGAAATAATTGATAAATTAAAAAGTATAAATTTGGATTTTGAGTATATAATTACATATGATAGTGCACTTGTAATGCTAGGTATAAAAAAAGAATGTGATTATATATTTTTAGCGTGTAATAAAAAAGAGATTAAAAATTTTGATAATATTGTTTTTATTAATAATAATTATGATATTAAAAATATAGTAAAGATTCATAAATTTAATGTTGCAAATGAAAATATTTTACTTAAAATGTATGCTGATGATAAAAATACTTTAAAAGTAATATATAATTATATTGAAAATAAGGATAATCATCATTATGAAAATTTACTTAATAGTAAAGGTTATAAATTAATTGCTGGTACAGATGAAGCTGGTCGTGGTCCTTTATGTGGACCAGTTGTTGCAGCTGCTGTTATTCTTCCAAATGGTTATACTTTAGAGGGTTTAACTGATTCAAAAAAACTTACGGAAAAACAAAGAGAAAAATTTTTTAAAATAATAAAAAAAGATGCAATTAGTTATAGTATAAGTGTAATTGATAATAAAAAAATTGATGAAATAAATATTTTAGAGGCAAGTAGACTTGCAATGAATGAGGCTGTAAATACTTTACACATTCAGCCGGATTTTGTAATAACTGATGCAATGGACTTGCATAAAATCAAAAGTTTAGGTATTATTAAAGGCGATGCAAAAAGTATCACAATTGCGGCAGCATCTGTTTTAGCTAAAGTAACAAGAGATCATATTATGGATGAATATGATAAAATTTATCCAGAGTATGAATTTGCTAAACATAAGGGATATCCCACTAAAAGGCATCTTGAAATTATAAATAAATATGGTATATTAGATATTTATAGGACATCTTACAAACCTGTCCGCGATTTATTAGAAAGGCAAAATAATGAAAATCTTCAAAAATAAAATACTATCAAATTTTTTAATATTATTTTTCCCTCTATTATTTATAGAGATAATTTTTAGACTAATAAATAAAATAAGTTTATTTAATTTTTCTTTTTTAAGAATAATTTTAGCAATATCAATAATAAGTATGGTTTTGTCATTAATATTATCTATTTTTTCAAAAAAAATGGGAAATATTTTAAGTTTCATAATAATATTTATGTTTTCTTTTTATGCTTTTTTAGAACTACTTTTTAATAACTTTTTAGGAGTTTATATGTCTTTTAATACAGTAAGTCAAGCAGGTGCTGTTAAAGAATATATTAAAGATTTTCTAATGAGTATGAAAGGCATTTATCTATGCATTTTTATTCCATTTGCTTTTTGTTTAATATGCTTTATTTTAAAAAATGTTAAAAATAAAAATTTTTCTAAAGATTTTAAATTAAAAAAAACTTATACTTATGAATATCAAATTATTACAATTATTATGTTAATATTAATAGTTATATTTAGTTATTCATATTATTATACTCTTGATGATAAATATAATACTGATAAACTGCAAGTAACTAAATTAAAAGATTTATTTGTAAGTGCCTCAAATCCATCTTTATGTGTTAAAGATTTTGGTATTATTTCCTATGGTTTAATTGATGTAAAGGCTAAAGTTTTGGGTTCAACAGATTCTGAACTTATTTTTGCATATAATCAAGAAAAGAAACAAGAAGATAATTCAAGAGATATCGATGATACAGTGTGGAATGATATTATCGCAAATGAAACTAATACTACTTTAAATACTTTAAATAATTATTTTATATCTCAAAATATTACAAATAAAAATGAATATACTGGTATGTTTGAAAATAAAAATTTAATTGTAATAATGATGGAAAGTGTAAATGATATTATCATTAATAGTAAATATTATCCAAACTTTGATTATTTATTAAATCATAGTTATTATTTTGAAAATAATTATTCACCAAGAAATAGTTGTGCTACAGGTAATAATGAATTTAGTACATTAACTTCTTTATATTCAATTTATAATAATTGTACAGCAAATATTTATCAAGATAATACATATTTTGAATCAATGTTTAATTTATTTAATAATAGTGGTTATACTACAAATAGTTTTCATAATTATAATAATACTTATTATTATCGTACTGTAATTCATCCTAATATGGGTTCTATGAATTACTATGATGCAAATTCTCTTAATATAGATTATTCAACTATATATGGAAAATGGGCATCAGATGAAGATTTAATGCAAAAATATTTAGAGAAACTTGATAGTGAAAATCCTGAAAAATTTATGAGTTATATTATTACAGTTTCATCTCATCAACCATATTCAATTTCTTCTCCATATGGAGATATGTATTTAGATTTGTTTACTGATGAAGACTATTCAATGGATATAAAAAGATATATGTCAAAATTAAAAGTACTTGATAATGCTTTAGGAATTTTAATCGAAGGACTTAAAGAAAGAAATTTATTAGAGGATACTGTTATTGTTCTTTTCGGAGATCACTATCCTTATGGAATAACACTCGATCATTTAAATGAAGTATTAGAAAGAGATTTAAATGATTATGAAAACGAAAAAGTACCATTATTAATATTTAATTCAAATTTAGAAAAAACTACTTTTAGTACATATACAAGTTATATTAATTTACTTCCAACAATAGCAAATTTATTTAATTTAGATTATGATCCAAGACTTTATCAAGGAGAAGATGTTTTTTCTAGCGATTATACTAATTTAGTAGTTTTTTATGATATGTCTTGGAAAAATGATTTAGCATATTATAATGCTGTTACAGGAAAGATTACTTATTATACGGATTTTACATATACTGAGGAAGAAATAAAAAAAATTAATGAAATGGTATATAATAAAATTAATACTTCAAGTTTAGCAATTAAAAATAATTATTTTGCATATTTAAAAGAAAAAATTGATGAAAGAAAGGAAAATTAAAAATTGAAAAATGTTATTATTGTTGAATCACCTGCAAAATGTAAAACTATTTCTAAATATTTAGGAAATAATTATAGTGTAGTTTCATCAAAAGGTCATATTAGAGATTTAGCAACAACAGGTAAATATGGTCTTGGTATTGATATTGAAAATGATTTTAAACCTAATTATCAAATTATAAGTGGTAAGAAAAAAGATGTTAAATATTTAAAAGATTTAGTAAAAAGTGCTGATCATATTTATCTTGCAACCGATCCTGATAGAGAAGGAGAGACTATTTCTTGGCATTTATATGATGAACTTAAAGTTCCTGATGATAAATATGATCGAATTGTATTTAATGAAATAACAAAAGATGTTGTTTTAAAAGCTTTAGAAAATCCTCGTAGAATTGATATGAATTTAGTTCATAGTGGTGAGGCTCGTAGATTTTTAGACCGAATAATTGGTTTTAGATTAAGCAAAGTTATGCAATCTAAAACTGAAGGAAAATCTGCAGGTAGAGTTCAAAGTGTAGCTTTAAAATTAATTGTTGATAAAGAAAGAGAAATACTTGCTTTTGTTCCTAAAGAATATTGGACTATTGAAGCAACTTTTAATGAATTTACGGCAAAACTTGATAGTTTCAAAGGAAAAGATATTGAAATTGGTTCTGAAAAAGAAGCAGATGAAGTTCTTAATAAATTATCTAAAAAATTTCTTGTTTCTGATATAAATGAAAAAGAAAAGAAAAGAAAAGCTAAAGAAGTATTTAAAACATCAACTTTACAACAGGTTGCTTCTAATAAATTAGGTTTTGCGGCTTCAAAAACAATGAAAATTGCTCAAAAATTATATGAAGGTGTTGAATTATCTGATGGGTTTCATGGCCTTATTACCTATATGCGTACAGATAGCACAAGAATATCAAACGAATTTGTTAATCAAACTTTTTCATATATAAAAAAAACTTATGGTGATAAATATGTCGGTTATGTAAAAAAAGAAAAAAAGACTGAAAATATTCAAGATGCTCATGAAGGTATAAGACCAACTTCAATTAATAATACACCTGAAGATATTAAAAAATATTTAACTAATGATGAATATAAATTATATAAATTAATTTATGCTAGAGCACTTTCTTCATTAATGGCTGATGCTGGATTTTTATCTACTACAATAACTCTTTTAAATAATGATTATGCTTTTAAAGCAAGTGGTAGTGTACTTACTTTTGATGGTTATTTAAAAGTTTATAAAGATTATGAAGATCAAGAAGATACAGTGCTTCCAAATTTAAACAATTATCTTAATAAAGAAATTGATTCTGAAAAAATTGAAAAATTTCAACATTTTACAAAGCCACCAGCTAGATACACAGAAAGCTCATTAATTAAAGAACTAGAAAGTTTAGGTATTGGAAGACCTTCAACATATGCAACTATTATTTCAACTATTAAAGATAGAGGTTATGTTACTTTAGAAGATAAAAAATTTATTCCAACTGAAATAGGATATGAAACAACTGATAAATTACAAGAATTTTTCTCAAGTATAGTAAACGTTAAATATACAGCTCAAATGGAAGAAGATCTTGATAAAATTGCTGAAGGTAAAGAAGATTATAAAAAAATGCTTCATGATTTTTATGATAATTTTGCCCCACTTGTGGATAATGCTTTTAAAAATATGGAGAAAAAACCTGCTCAGGAAACTGGTGAAATATGTCCAAACTGTGGTAATCCTTTAGTAATAAGAAAAGGTAAATATGGAAAATTTGTAGCATGTTCAAATTATCCTGAATGTAAATATATTAAAAAAGAAGAAAAAAAAGAAGAAATAATTTGTAAATGTCCAAAATGCACAGGAAACATAATTGTTCGAAAAACTAAAAAAGGAACAGACTTTTATGGATGCTCAAATTATCCTAAATGCAAATATGCTTCTTGGTATAAACCTACTGGAGAAAAATGTAAAAATTGTGGCGATTTAATTGTTGACAAAAATGGTAATAAAATATGCCCAACTTGTGATGGTGATTAATAAAATTATAAGCGAAATAAATCGCTTTTTTTTATAAAATAAATATGAAAAATGGAAAAATGTGTAAAAGCATAGCAAAAATATATGGAAAAATGTGATTTTTATATATTGAAAATGGTGGAAAAATGTGATAAAATTTTATTTAGAGATGAAAAGATGAAACGTTTAAAAAGAAAAATAGATAAATATTTAATAGAATGGAAAAAAAATTCTAACCGATTACCATTAATTATTAAAGGTGCTAGACAAATAGGAAAAACAAATGCAATTAGAAATTTTGGCGAAAATAATTATAAAACCTTTATTGAAATAAATTTTGTACTTAATCCAGAATTTAAAACTATATTTGATAGGTCTTTTAATGTCGATGAAATAATTAAAGAAATAACACTTAGACGTCCAGAAATAGAAATTATTCCAAAAGAAACTCTTATATTTTTTGATGAAATGCAAGAATGTGTGAGTACTGCCACATCACTAAAAGCTTTTAAAGAAGATGGAAGATTTGATGTTATATGTTCTGGTTCACTTATGGGCATAAATTATAAAAAAATTGAATCTAATAGTGTTGGAAACAAAGAAGACTATGTATTACATTCTATGGATTTTGAAGAATTTTTATGGGCAAAAGGATATAAAGAAGAAGTAATTGATGATATGCTAAATAGCATGATAAAATTAGAACCACTATCAAGTACTATGTATGATGTAATGTTAGAAAACTTTAAAGAATATATGATTGTAGGTGGAATGCCTGCAATTGTAAGTAGTTTTATAGAAAATAAAAATTTTAGTGGTATTTTAAAAATGCAACAACAAATATTATTAGACTATGAAGAAGATATTACAAAATATGCAGAAAGGTTAGCTCAAAGTAAGATTTTGACTGTATATAAAAATATTCCAGTATTTCTTGGAAACGAAAATAAAAAATTTCAGATTTCTAAAATTCAAAATGGTGCGAGAAATAGAGAATATATTGGTGTATTAGATTGGCTTGATAGAGCAGGAATTATAAATATATGTTATTCTTTAAATCAGGTTTGTTTACCATTAAAAGGCAATTATAATCCAAATAATTATAGAATATATTTTGGTGATACAGGCTTATTAATTGGGTCACTCGATGAAGAGGCACAAGATGATTTAAGAAAAAATCAAAATTTTAACACTTATAAAGGGGCAATATATGTAAATGTGGTTGCTGATATGTTAGTAAAACAAGGATATAATTTGTATTTTTATAAAAATGAAAAAGGTACAATAGAAATGGATTTTTTCATTAGAGATGACAATTCTCTTATTCCAATAGAAGTAAAAGCAAATGATAATTCTACAGTATCTTTAAAAAATCTAATTGATAGTGATAATTATAAAGATATTAAATATGGAATTAAACTATGTAATAAAAATATTGGCTTTAATGGCAAGTTTTATACATTTCCATATTTTATGACTTTCTTGCTAAAAAGATATTTAAAAAACAAAAAATAATAAATTGAATGGTTTTATTAAATCATCTTTTTTTAAATGATGAACTAGCACTATATATTGACAAGTGCTAATAATGGTGTTATAACTATATTGGAGATGAAAAAATGAAAAAGAAAGAATTTAAATCATCAAGTAAAAAAGTTCTTGACTTGATGATTAACTCAATTTATACAAATAAAGAAATATTTTTAAGGGAACTTATTTCAAATGCTAGTGATGCACTTGATAAATTATCATTTGCCGCAAGCAAAGATGCTAATTTAAATGTAAATCCTCAAGATTTACAAATTAGTATTGAAGTAGATAAAGATGCAAAAACTCTATCAATTACTGATAATGGTATTGGTATGGATGAAAAAGAACTAGATGAAAATTTAGGTACTATTGCTCAGTCTGGATCTTTAAAATTTAAAGAGGAAAACCCAAATGGTAAAGATACAGATATTATTGGTCAATTTGGTGTAGGTTTTTATTCAGCTTTTATGGTTGCTAAAAAAGTTGAAGTATATTCTAAAAAAATTAATGCAGAAGATGCCTATGTTTGGACTAGTGAAGGAGTAGATGGCTATACTATTCAAAAATGCCAAAGAGAAAAAATTGGTACAACAATTAAACTATATTTAAAAGATGACACAGAAGATGAAAAATATTCAGATTTTGTAGAAGAATATACTATTAGATCTATTATAAAAAAATATAGTGATTATATAAAATATCCAATAAAAATGGAAGTTGAAAATTCTCGTTTAAAAGAGGGTAGTGAAAAGGAATATGAAACATATAAAGAAATTACTACAATAAACTCAATGACTCCTATATGGAAAAAAGATAAAAAAGATATTACGGAAGAAGAATACAATAATTTTTATACATCAAAATTTATGGATTATGAAAAGCCTTTAAAAACTATTCATTATTCTGCTGAAGGATTATCTTCATATAAAGCTCTTTTGTTTATACCAAGTCATGCACCTTATGATTTTTATTATAAAGAATATAAAAAAGGTTTAGAGCTTTATACAAATGGAGTTTTAATAATGGAAAAATGTGAACAGCTTTTACCAGATTATTATAGTTTTGTTAAAGGGGTAGTTGATACTGATGATTTATCACTTAATATATCAAGAGAAACACTTCAAAATGATAAGCGTGTAATTAATATTGGTAAGGCTTTAGAAACAAAAATCCATTCAGCATTATTAAGTATTTTAAAAGATGATTTTGATAGTTATAAAAAATTCTTTAAAGAATTTGGTAATCAAATAAAATTTGGTATTTATGGTAGTTATGGGGTAAATAAAGATAAAGTATCAGATTTATTAATATTTTATTCATCAAAGAAAAAAGATTTTATTACATTAAAAGAATATGTAGATTCTATGGCTAGTGATCAAAAAGAAATTTATTATGCTTGTGGCGAAACTACTGATAAAATTGATATGCTTCCTCAAGTAGAACAAATTAAAAATAAAAATTATGATATTTTATATTTAACTGATTATGCAGATGAATTTACTTTAGGCGCTTTAAATACTTTTGAAGAAAAAAACTTTAAAAATGTTTGTGATTCATCACTTGATTTAGATACCCAGGAAGAAAAAGAAGCATTAAAAAAAGAAAATGATGATAACAAAAAAATGCTTGCTAAAATGAGTGCTTTATTAGATGGAAATGTTGCTGAAGTAAGAATAACAAATAAATTAAAAAATCATCCAGTATGTTTAACTAGTGAAGGCGCTATGTCTACACAAATGCAAAAAGTATTAAATAGTATGCCAAATAGTGAAAATGCTAAAGCAAAACTTATTTTAGAAATTAATGAAAGCCATCCAATACTTAATAAACTAAAAGAACTATATAAAGATAATAAAGAAGACTTTGAAAAATATACTAAAATTCTTTATTCTGAGGCTAAATTAATCGAAGGCTTAAGTATTGAAAATCCTACTGAAATATCTAATTTAATTTGTGAATTATTATCTAAATAACTTTATCTTTTATGATAAAGTTTTTTATTTGTTTGGATGAAATCCAAACGAATAAAACCACGTGCTATGCACGTG
>JBJFGY010000046.1:0-2382 GCA_051893155.1 Bacilli bacterium | reverse complement strand
AATAGACAATTAACTAATAATCGTTTATTTAATGTCTGAATAGTTACTAAAAAATTATTATTGTAGAATAAAATAAATTATTATTTTTTATTTTGAATTTTAATCTTTATTTGATACAATGTTTATGGAGGAAATATGGACATCAAAAACTTACATAATGTAGGAGAAAAAACAGCTAAACTTTTGAATAAATTAGGAATATATAATGATAATGATTTAATAAATTTTTATCCTTATAAATATAATATATATAATTTTGCTAGTTCTTTAGAAGAAAATATAACATTAATTTTAAGAGTAAAAATTGAAAGTAATCCTATTGTTTTTTATATTAAAAAAAACTTTAATAAATTATCATTTAGAGCTAACATAGATAATAATATTATAAATGTTATAATTTTTAATAGAGCTTTTTTAAAACAAAATTTAATAGTAGGTAAAGAAGTAACAATAATTGGTAAATATGATTTTAAAAAAAATTTATTTACTGCATCTGATATTAAATTTAATATTATTAATGGTCAAATAGAACCTATATATCATTTAGTTAAAGGGTTAACTAATAATATGTTATTAAAAATATTAAAAAGTAATTTAGATAATATAAATATATTAGATTATTTACCTACTGAATATCAAAAAAAATATGATTTAGTTTCTAAAAATAAAGCTATTAGAGATATTCATTTTGCTACTTCTTTGGAAAATATTAATAATGCTAAAAAAAGATTAATATATGAAGAATTATTTGAGTTTAGTTTTAAAATGAATTATTTAAAAAAATTAAATTCCAAAAAATTAAAAAATGAAAAAAGATTTGATGAAGAAAAAGTAGAAATATTAATTAATAGTTTAGGATTTTCATTAACTGATGATCAAAATAGTAGTGTTAATGATATTTTAAATGATTTAAAATCAAATAAAAAAATGAATCGTTTATTACTTGGAGATGTAGGTTCTGGTAAAACTATTGTTGCCACTATTGGAATTTATGCTAATTTTTTAAGTGGATATCAATCTAGTTTAATGGCTCCAACTGAACTTCTTGCTTATCAACATTATTATTCAATTAATAGTATTTTAGATAAATTTGGTGTAACTGTTGAACTAATAACAGGTTCAATGACTAAAAAAGAAAAAGAAAAAATATATGAAAGAGTAAAAAATAATGAAATTGATTTATTAATTGGAACGCATTCTTTATTAAATGATAAATTAGTTTTTAATAATTTAGGTTTAGTTATTACAGACGAACAACATCGTTTTGGTGTAAATCAAAGATTTACTTTACAAGATAAATCTACATCTCCAGATATTTTATATTTGTCTGCTACACCTATTCCAAGAACATATGCAATGACTATTTATGGAGATTTAGATATCTCATATATTAAAACTAAACCTTTTGGTAGAAAAGAAATCATTACAATTTTAAAAAAGGAAAATGAAATAAAAGATGTTTTACATGCTATGCTTGAACAAATTAAATTAGGTCATCAAATATATGTTGTTTGTCCTTCTATTGAACAAGATGAGGCAAATGATTTAACAAGCGTAAATTTATTAAAAGATAAACTTAATATAGCTTTTAAAAATATGATTAATATTGAAATAATTCATGGGAAAATGAAACCTAATGAAAAAGATGCAATAATGAATGATTTTAAGAATAATCATATCAAAATTCTTATTTCAACTACTGTTATTGAAGTAGGAATTGATGTAAAAAATGCTACAATGATGATAATTTTTAATGCTGAAAGATTTGGCCTTGCTACTCTTCATCAATTAAGAGGTAGGGTAGGAAGAAATGAATTACAAAGTTATTGTTATCTAATTAGTGATAAAGATAATGAAATATTAAAAGTAATGGAAGAAAGTAATGATGGATTTTATATTTCTCAAAAAGATTTTGAATTAAGAGGTCATGGAGATTTATTTGGTATAAAACAAAGTGGTGATATGAACTTTAAAATTGCAAATTTAAAAAATGATTATAATATTTTATTACTTGTAAATGAAGATACAAAAAAATATATTGAAAATAAAGATTATTTAAAAAATGATTATTATAAAAATATAGTAGATAATTTTTTAATTGTCGATTAATGTAAAGTATAAAAAAATCAATTGACTTTTTTTACAACTAATATTATTATTAAAGTAGCATGATAGACACATCATGCTTGACCAATATCTTACGAATTATAATGTGAGTATGGTCAAACCAAAACCCCCTGAAGGAGCCGAAAGGCTCCATTTTTTGTTGAATTTATATGGGTTTTTAATAAAAGTAGTAGAACGCTACCCATCATTTACCCATCAATTTGATGGTTTATATAAATTTAATATAGTTTATTCAGAAGACTTTTCGTTAAAGTC
>JBJFGY010000045.1:0-2390 GCA_051893155.1 Bacilli bacterium | reverse complement strand
ATTGTACCAAATTTCTAACGAAAAGTCCATTGGTATGCAATAATTAATAAAAAAATGTGATTCCTATGCTATAATAAATAGCAATAACCTTCCGCCAAGTTGGTTAGAAATCACATCTGTTAATATAATAACATAAATTGTGATTTTTTTAAACCTTTTTTCGGAAAGTTATTAGAAAGAAGGTTTTTTTATGAATACTGATATAAATCAGAAAGTTTGGATTGAAAAAGTCCATGAAAATTTAATTTTAAGAGGAAGGAGTGAAAATACATTTATTAACTATAGATGTGCTTTAAATAATTTTTTTAATTATTATGATAAAGATGTAAATATAGAAAAATTAAATGAAGAAGATATTATACCTTATATTAGAGAATGTTTTATTAAACCTAATAAAAGTAAGTATACATATAATGTTGCAATTGCATCAATCAGATTATTTTATTTAGTCTGTTTTAAAAAAGTATTAAGTCCCCATTTCTTACCTACTTCAAAAACACAAAAAAGGATGCCATCTATTTTATCAAAAGAAGACTTTATTAGAATTTTTAATGAAGAAAAGTATTTAAAACATAAGTGTTGGTTAATTCTTGCTTTTTGCTGTGGTTTAAGAGTTAGTGAAATTGCCAAACTAAAAATAGAAGATTTAAATTCTAAAGAGCATAAAATATTAATTAAAGATAGTAAAGGTAGAAAAGATAGATATACTATTTTACCAAATATTGCAATTAAAATTTTAACACTTTATTGTAAAGAAAAAGAAATAAAATCGGGATATTTATTTCCAGGTAATAATAATTCTGAATTCATGAATCCTAAAACTATTATTAATTATTTTTCAGTAATTAAAGAAGAATATAATCTTAATTCAAATCTAACATTTCATTCATTAAGACATTCTTTTGCTACTTATTACTTAGCTAATGGAGGTTCTTTACTTGCTTTGCAATCTATGCTAGGACATACAAATTTAAATACTACCACAATATATCTTCATTTATCTCAAAACTTTAATAGTCTTGAAGGTATTAAATATGTCTAAGTTCACCATTCAAGATATATTCATCATTTATGGTGATGAATATATTAAAAATCATAACTTATCTAAAGAACAATGGAAAGTTTTTAATTCTATTAGAAAATGTGGTACTAAAAATCTTGGATATCATATCTGTACATGCAAGGAATGTGGTGAAGAATATTTTGGATATAATTCATGTAGAAATAGGCACTGTCCAATGTGTCAAAACTATGCTCGAGAAAAATGGATTCAAAAAGAATCTAGTTATTTGCTTGATTCTAAATATTTTCATATTATTACAACTGTGCCATATGAATTAAACGAGATATTTCTATTTAATCAAAAACTTTGTTATAACATTTTATTTAAAGCAACTAGTGAATCCATCTTAACTTTAGCAGAAGATCCAAAATGGCTTGGAGCTAAAGTTGGTGTTACTTCAATATTACATACATGGGGACAAACTATGGAATTTCATCCTCATATTCATTCTATTGTAACTGGAGGTGGATTAAAAAATAATCAATGGATTTCATGTAATAAAGATTACATTTTTAAAGTTCAAGTATTAGGTTCATTATTTAAGAGAAAGTTTTTAACATATTTAAAACAAGAATTTAATAATTTGATTTTAAAAAGTGATCTAAAAGATATTAGAAAATTCAATATTTTTTTAGAACCACTTTATAATAAAACTTGGATTACTTATATAGAACCACCAAAAGGAAAAGTAGAAAATGTAATTGAATATGTTGGCAGATATTCTTTTAGAGTTGCAATATCAAATGAAAGAATTAGGAATATTGAAAATGGATTAGTTATTTTTGAATATAAAGATTATAAAGATAATTCTAAGATAAAAGAAATGACAATAACAGCAGAAGAATTTATAAGAAGATTCTTAATACATGTATTACCAGACAATTTTACTAAAATAAAACATTATGGCTTATTATCAAATAGAAATAAAAAAAATAATATTAGATTTTGTAGATTTCTTATATCAAAAATAATTACTAATGAATTTATTAATACAGTTTCTAGAAAGATTAATCAATTTAAATGTGAAAAATGTGGATGTACCGAATTTTTATATTCATTCCAATATGATATAAAACGACTCTGTGCTGATTAATACACTTGCTTTATTTATTGATACATTTTTTGGGGTAAGGGGAATTCTACCCAAAATTACTTATTTTGCATAATTTTAGTGTCTAAAAATATCAAAATCAACATATAAACTTTTAAAAAATAAAAAAATAAATATTACTTTTCCCTTATATGAGTTCGTTATAAATTAGGTACAATAATTTTATAACACATTTTTCTTAAAAGAAAAATGTGCCATAAAAAACTATACATTATA
>JBJFGY010000044.1:0-2441 GCA_051893155.1 Bacilli bacterium | reverse complement strand
TTGATGGTTTATATAAATTTAATATAGTTTATTCAGAAGACTTTTCGTTAAAGTCTTTTTCTAATGTGTCAAAGAATTTTGGTACATTTGCAAGATCTTTTTTGAACATATGAGTATAGGTTTCTAGTGTTTCAGTAGTTTCAGAATGACCTAAGAAATTAGATACAGCAGTTATTGGAGCAGCACCCGATATTAGAGCTGATGCACAAGAGTGTCTGAAATCGTGTAATCTAATTCTTCTTATTCCAGCTTTTTCAGCATACTTATCTCTATAGAAATACATTCTACCAGTAGCCATAGGAACATCATCACCAAGTACAAACCAAGTTTGTTTAAATTTTGATAATCGTTCGTTAGTTTTCTTTAACTCAGCTAAATCATTTAATAGAGTAGTTGAAATTGGAATAGTTCTATTTGATGCTTCTGTTTTAGTACTAGATATATACCATTCAGTACTAGCATTAGAATTAGATGGATTTAATACTTGCTGAGAAACAGTTAAAGTTTTATTATTGAAATCTATATGTTTCCATTGTAATCCTCTAGCTTCAGAACGTCGTAATCCACAGTAATATAATAATTCAAAGAAACATTTATATCTTAAATCATCAACTACTGAAATAAATTTAAAGAATTCTTCAGGTTCATAAAAATCCATTTCTTTCTTTAAAGCACCTGGAGTTTTAAATGGTTCTAATTTATTATAGAATTTTCTTAAATTAAAATCCCATTGTTTTTCAGCAAAGTTTATGACTTGCTTAATAAATTTTTGAATATCAGTTTTATATCTATCACAAAGGTTAGTTTTATTCATTTGTGCTCTCCATTTTTGATATAAATCCCAATTTAAATTTACTAATTCTACATTATCGAGTAAACCCATATATTTGATTCTATCTCTATAAGTTTTTAGAGTAGAGTCTTTTATTTTATCTTTTTGATAATCATAATAAATAGTATAGGCTTCTTTAAATGTCATATGAGGATTAACTTCAACATCTTTATATTTATTTAAATATATTTTTTCAGCTTGTATAGCTTCTTCTTCAGTCATATATGCTTGTGATTGATATTGATGTCTTTTTCCATCTAAACCTTTACTATATTGTATAAATACCCAAGATCTTCCATCTTTTGTTATTTTATTTTCTTTAAGTTGTCTTACGGACATTAATTTATTACCTCCTTTATTAATCCGTAAAATATCGACATACATCTATATTTTACCATTTATTTATAATTTTTAATAATCAATCATTAGATTGTTTTATCATTTTTATCAAGAAAAAAGATAACTATTTCGTTAATAGTTATCTTACTTAACTCTTGCTTAATACTTACTTAAATTAATTTTTATAATACATTTGATTTTTACTTGTTGGTTTATCTGGAATGGTTAAACTAACTAAACCTTGTTTAATAGCAGGATCAAGATATTGTCCTCTTAAAGTTTCTTTAGATTTAATTCCTAATTTTTCCATTATTTCAGTTGCTGTCATTGGTTTACCAGATTCCATAACATCTAATAATTTATTTATATTAATTGTTTCATTTGTAATTGGTAGGTGAGAAGTAGATATTGCTTCATCTAAAGTTTCATCTATCATTTTTAACATAAATTCAATAAATACATTTGAGTTAGCATTTTTATGACACTTAGCTATTGAATCATAGTATTCTTCCTGATATTTATGAATTTTAGATTCAATTGGTAAATATTCAAAAATATCTTTCCATTTATAAAGAATTGAATTTTGCCATAATCTAACTGTTCTACCATTACCATTTGTAAATGGATGAATAAATACAAATTCATAATGGAATATACTTGATAAAATTAAAGGATGAATTGTATCCTTATTTTCATTCAACCATTCAAATAAATCATTCATTAATGAATTAACTCTATCTCCTGGTGGACATACAAATATACAATTTCCATTATCATCAAATACACCTTCTGAAGAAGTTCTAAATTCTCCAGATACTTCTTCAACTAAGAAAGTCATAACTCCATGAACTTTTTTTAAATCATCAATAGAGTATGGATTAATATCTTTTAACATTTCATATGCTTTATAAGCATTTTTAACTTCTTGAATGTCCTTTTGTTCACCAATAACTAATTTACCATTGATAACATCTTTTACTTGTTCTAAACTAAGTGGATTATTTTCAATAGCAACAGAAGAGTGAACTGAATTGATTTTAGTTTGTTTTCTTAAATATGGTGTTTTATCTAAATTAGTAAAAGAATCTAATTTACCGATTTTTTCCATAATATCAGAAACTTTTTTTAACATTTCATTTGATATCTCAAATGGTGGAATATATTTATCCATTAAAATCACCTCATTTTGTTATTTATATTATATCATTTTATTGAAAAATATACAATATATCTTGCTTAAATCTTGCTTAAATTCTACTTAAAGTTCATA
>JBJFGY010000043.1:0-2499 GCA_051893155.1 Bacilli bacterium | reverse complement strand
GTTATAAAGTATTTACCACAATTTTTACATTTTTTTATTATATAATTATTTTCTTCTACAAATTTAAATAATGTAATATAAAGTATAGTATAAACACTAGGACTTGTTGCATTAGTTTCGGCATATACATCAGCAAAATGTTGCCCAGTTGTGAAAAACTCCAATAATTTTTCTTCACTACTTTCAAGATATTCAGGAAAGATTTTATAATTAAAAGCATCATCTATTTGAAAATCAGTAACATACTGTTTTAATATTTTAAAATGTGAAGTATAATAAATATAGAAACGTATCTTATTAGTCATTGCTCTTGAATTTTCAAGAGGATGTTTGGTGAATATGTAGTCAACAAATTCAGAGTAAATTTTTTGAACTTGTATAGCATCTTTTTTTATTGATTTGAAGTATTTTTTTCCTAAATTTTCAATCTCACTATAACTATAAGACTTATCAATCTTTAAATTTTCTATATCGTTTTTTTCAAAATATCTTATATAAGAGGTAAAAAATTTAGTAAACCAAACAAAATATTCATCAAAATTAGAGAAATCTGTATTTAAAAAATCAATTAAATTTGTTCCAGTGTCACAAATTGAAAAATGGTCTTTTATAAAGAAATGACAATTTGGAAGTTCACCTAATTCGTAGTAATGTAGCTTTTTGGGTATATCTAAATGATCTATTTTTCTTTTTATTTCATTTGTAAAAGGTTTGGTTTTTACACGTTTAGTAAATAATTCTTCATATTCTTTATATTCATCTTCAGTTAAGCAATCTTTTATAATATCTAAAATTGAAACACCTTCAGGTAATTTACGATCTGGATCACCATACAATAGAGTTATATGTTTAATTTCTTCTTCAGCAGTAATAGAGATGTGTATATTACTATTTATTTTATTTTCTTTCATAATTCCTCCGTTAACAGTAGATAAAAACAATTAAAGTTAACCTGCTATCAAAATAACCTAAAAAGTATTTACAAAGTTAACTATAAACAATATAATACATTTGTTAACAAAAGTCAATATTAAATTACAAAAAAAGATTGGAGGTGGGAAAATGGAACTACAAAAGATTCAAAGAACAACACTAACGATGAAAGAAGCAAGTGAGTATTTGGGAATTTCTTATTGGTTAATTAATCAACTAGTAAGAAGAAAACAAATACCATGTTCTAAAGTTGGTGGAAAATATTTATTTAGAGTACAAGCTTTAGATGAATATTTATCAAAAATGGAAAAAGAATCAATAGATTAGATTCTAAAGAAAGTGAGGAAAGGAGGATATGGCTAATTTACAATGGCTAAAACTATCTACAAATTTTTTTGATAATAATAAAATAAAATTGTTAGAAAGTGAAAAGGATGGAGATACGCTAATTAGAGTGTGGATACAACTTTTAACAATAGCAATGAAATGTAATTATCAAGGTAGATTATCACTAACAGAAGATAAACCAATGACAGTTGATGAATTTTCAAAGATTATGGGAAAGTCTAGGAAAAAAATCACAAAATGTTTGGAAAAATTTGAAGAATTAAAAATGATTATTATAGAAGAAAATTTTTATAAAATCAAAAATTGGTCTAAGTACCAAAGTGCTGATAAACTTGAAGAAATCAGACTACAAAATTGTTTAAGACAACAAAAATATCGTGAAAAAAAGAAAAGTGAAACAGAAAAAAGTAACGTTACAATAACGCAACATAACACTAAAGAAGAGAAAAAGATTAGAAATAAAATAGAAAAAGAAGGAGATGAGAATAGAAGTGGATTTAAGGAATTCAAATTATAAAGTTATCACCAATGAAGGTGCAAAATGTGGATTTTGTAATAAAAATTTAAAGCCAATTGGATTGGATTATTTGTATGTAAATTATGATAAAAACATGATCGAATATGAAAGATGTAATTGTGAAAAAGCAATTCAATTTTGGAAAGAATTTGATTTAGAACAAGAAGAAAAACAAAGACAGGAAAAGTATAGAAAAATTATTAATAATATCTATAAAGATAACTATATGAAAAAGAGATTACAAAAATATAATTTTGAAATTTTTAGTGATACATACAAAGAGAAAAATGTTATAAATCAATTAATAAAATTTACAGATTTATGCATTAAATCTGAGATGAAGAATGGATTAATTATTTATGGAAATATAGGCTATGAAAAAACATATTTTGGAGCCTGCATTGCGAATAAAATGATTGAACAAAACAAAATTGTATTAATGGAAAAAAGTAGTTCCATAATTGATAGAATTAAAGAATCATTTAATAAAGCTGAACTATCAGAAATGGAAGTTATTGAACTATATTCTAATGTAGATATGTTAATTATTGATGATTTTGGTAATGAAAATTTAAGCAAATGGGCTTTGGAAAAGTTATATAAAATCATTAGTAATAGATATGATAATGAATTACCAATTGTTATTACAACAAGATATAATAAAGAGCAATTAATTGAACAATTATCTACTGAAAATGATA
>JBJFGY010000042.1:0-11296 GCA_051893155.1 Bacilli bacterium | reverse complement strand
TTATTATAATTATTATAACAAATTTGATTGCGAAAAAATTTATTCTATTTTACTGTGCATTTATAGCAGAACTTGAAAATTAATAATAAGTGTATGTAATTTTAATGTCATATTGTCATTAAAAAATGAAAAAACTGATGGATATTTCTACCCATCAGCCACCCATCAAACTGAATTAAATTTATCATTTTTTAGTTAAATCTTATTAAACTCTATATGAGTTATATGTCGATATTACGGGGCTTTTCAATAAGCCTCTTTTTTCATAGAATTGCCCCCTGAAGAGAGCCATTTGGCTCTCATTTTTGTTTATATTAAAGGGTTTTAGACTACTTGAGTAATTTTAGGTAAACTTTTAGGTACACAAATTTAAAAAATTTTAAAATAATTTATTATTAATCTTAATTAAGTTTTGCTTGAAAGTTTACTATTTAAGGTAAAATAGATATAATAAATTCATAAAGAAATTTTTGATTAAGAGATTGAAGATAGATATAATTAATGAATAGGTGGTATATATGAATAAAAAAAATCATGGGTTAGTTTTAATGATAATTTTAATAACATCAATAATATTAGGTATGATACTTTTAGATTATTTTAATGTATTATATAAGAATAATATTATAATTTCAAATTTTAATATCGAAATTTGGGATATTATCGTTAATTCACTGGTGGTTATTACATTGTATTTTGTAACATATAAAAAGATAGATAAAAAACTTATAGAGCAAGCAAATAACAAAAGAGATATAGCATATTTGCTACTGAAAAAAACATACTCTTCTTGCAAAGAAGATATTGGTTGGATGGAAAAAGAAGATTATAGAACTAAAGCATCAAGTAAAATTAATGGTGATGAGGATATAAATAAAAGTTCGGTATATAAAAAAATGATTGATTCACCATTTGAAAGTCATGAAATAATCTTGAATTTTGCACAAGAAGGAATAATTACTTCTGTGGATCTTGAAGATTATTTAGATATAAAAAATGAATTTAGAAAATTTATTACAATGTCGATTATTTTTTTTGATAAATATGAATATGTTGTTGAGTTAAAAATGAATCTAGAAAAAAATATAGAATCAGCAATAAAAAAATTAAAATAAAAAATATTTAATACATTTAGAAGATATGTTAAAAACCTAATATATTTTTTTGTGTACCAAATTATATTTTCTATAAATACTTGACAAACAAGAGAATAATGATAAAATATCATCATATTATTTAAATATTTGTGAAAAAAATACAAAAATATCAAAAATAAGTATACTTTTTGATGTTTTTAGTATATAATATATGTAGGAGGGGATAAAAATGCTTATAGAATTTAGTGTTAAGAACTTTTTGTCTTTTAAAAATAAAGTAACATTATCTATGGAAAAGGGTAATGGTGATGAAAATTTAGATAATATAATATCTATTAACAATATAGATTTACTAAAAACTGCTGCTATTTACGGAGCAAATGCTTCAGGAAAATCTAATATATTAAAAGCTTTGACTTGTGCAATATTAATGGTTAGAAATTCTAGTTTAATACCAATTGGAGGTAAATGGACTTTCATAAAGCCATTCTTATTTGATGAAGTAAGTAAAAATAAACCAAGTGAATTTGAATTTATTTTTATGGCAAATGGTGTTAAGTATAGATATTTCTTTAGTGCAGATGTAAATAAAGTATATGATGAAGTATTAGATGCTTATTATAGTCAAAAGCCAACTAATATTTTTACAAGAACTAAAACTAATAATTATGAATTTAACAATGATAAAAATAAATTAGAATCATTATCAACAAATAATACAGAAAATAAATTATTTTTATCAACTGCCACTACTTGGAATTATGATAAAACAAAAGATGCCTATTTATGGTTTACTAATGCAATAGAAACATATGATTCATTTGATAACATAGCTGATAAAGATTTAATAGATTACAGTAAAGGTGAAGAAAATCTAAAGGATTTTGCTTTAAAATTATTAAAAGAAGCAGATATACTTATAAAAGATATAACTGTTGATTATGAGGAAAAAGAAATGGACAGTACAATGGTTGATATGATTGTTCCACCACTTGCAAGAACTAGTGAAAAATTTAAAGTTAAAAATGTTAATATTGAACTTGAACATGAAGTTATAGATGACAATGATAATAAACACACTTATAAATTGAATTTTACTGAAGAATCATCTGGAACTAGAGTATTATTTGCTTTTGCACCATTCTTAAAAAGAGCATTTGAAAAAACAAAAGTTATTGTAGTTGATGAGTTAGAAAGAAGTATGCATCCAGCTTTAGTAGAATTTATAGTTAAGTTATTTAACAATAAAGAAATAAATAAAGCTAACAGTCAGTTAATATTTACGACACATGCTACTAACTTATTAAATTTAGAAATATTAAGAAGAGACCAAATATGGTTTACAGAAAAAAATCCAGAAAATGGAGTTTCAGATTTATATCCACTTGATTCGTTCTCAGTTAGAAAAGATGAAAATATTCAAAAAGGTTATATAAATGGTAGATACGGAGCAATTCCATTTATAAGAGATATTGATTTATGGCTAGAAGACAATTAAGACATAAAGAAAGAAAACCATTAATAGTTATTTGTGTAGAAGGTGAAAAGAATTCAACAGAGTATAACTATTTTAGACACTACAGTAGTAGAGATTTAAGAATAAAATTTTCAACAGGTGGTAATACAGATCCTAAAGGTATGTTAGAAGATTTACTAAAATATATTCGTAACGAAGATATTGCTTCAGAAGATAATTGCAAAATCTTCTTGGTACTAGATACAGATTTAGATGCAAAACGAATAAGTGAAATAAAAGAAATAGAACAAGAATGCATTGATAATAATATAGAAATAGTTACATCAGCTCCAACTTTTGAAATATGGTATTTAATGCATTATCGAAACAATAGATTAAAGTTTCAAACAAGTAAAGAAGTAAAAAGGGAATTACAAAATTTAAATGGTACATATACAGAAAGTATGGATATGTATAAAATAATTAAAGATTCAACAGATAATGCAAGAAGTACTGCCCAATCTCTTGAACAACAAATTATTAGAAATAATGAAGATTTATTAAGTTCAAATCCACATACTAGTATATATAAAATATTAGATGCAATTGATGAATTTAACAATCTAAATAATTAATGATAATTCCCTAAATAAGTTAAGAAATAATAAGGCACCAGTACAAACTTGATTAACAAGTGTTGTATTGGTGTTTTTTAGTAGAAAAGGATGTGAAAATATGAAAAAGATATTAAAAACAGGAATGACGACAGGAATTGCTATTATGGCAATACCAGTTCCTGGAATAAAATCTATATTACAAAAAATATATGATATTGATAATGTTTCTGTTCATCCAATATATTGTTTTACTTTTGGTTTAATACTGTTTATGATTGTTTGGTTTCGTATATCAATTATAATAATAAGGAAAGAATAATAAATATAGTTGGTTTTGGTAATAATGAATATTTGGAAAAAAATAACAAAAATGTAAAAACAATAGATGTCAGGGATTGGAACAAGGAAAAAGATAAAAATATTTATATAAAGAAAAAAATTAAGGAAATTGATGATTGTATTAATAAATACTTAGTCTCAGGTTTTTCTTATACTTCTATAGCGCCTATACCAATTGTTGCTTTGTTTGGAACATATTTTTTGAAGATTAAAATTAATGAATATTATGAATATGAAAATAAGAGTTCAAAAGTAAAAAAACTAAATAATAATTTATTTTTTCTAAAATTAAGACTAGAAGTGATAAATAAAAATTCAAATGATAATTATGCATTGATTTCGGTTAGTACAACAGCGAACATTACTGAACATCAATGTTATCAATTTGGAGACTGTTTACACTATAAAAATAGAATATTAAAACCTCATCAAAATGCAATTTATTCTAAAAAACAACTATTTAATTATAGTAACAAAATAATAGAACAATTAAATAAAATTAGTTCTAATGAGAAAATTTAAAAAATATATATTATCTTTGCTACGCAATCTCCATTACCTTTTGAGGTTGGTAAACAAATTAATGAAAGAATTGCTAAAGAAGTGATTGTTTGTCATTATCAAAATGATTCTTTAAGACCATATGAATGGGGAATTGTGTTGAATGGTAAAAACAAGGAAAAATATATTGACATGAAAGGGGAATAATATGGCTTTGTATTTAAAAGATTTAGTAAAAAAAGATATTAATGAAATGTTCGAAGCTATTTATGTAAATAATGTAATATTACCTATCAATAAAATTAATCAGTTATATGAGAAGAAAAAATTAAATATAGACAGATTAAAAGCTGGATTAATAGAATATAATAATGAACACAATACCGATTACAAGATTGAAGAAATAATTGTTCAAGGAAGTATAGCTATGGGAACTTCTGTCTCTGCAGATGAAAAAAATTATGATATTGATATAGCAATAGTTATGGATAAAGAAAAACTACCTGAAGGAACATTAGCTTCGAAAAGAATAATATCAGAAGCATTAAAAAAGAAATGTTACAATATGAAGAATGAACCTGACCCAACAGGAAATAGTATTACAGTAGAATATGAAAAAGGATATCATTTAGATTTTGCGTTGTATGGAAAAAAAGATGACATATATTATCATTGTGGTGCTAATGAATGGGAGGAACGTAATCCAAAAGCAATTTCTAGATGGTTTAACAATAAAAATCAAGAAAATAATGGAATTTTAAAAGAAACCGTAAAATTTATTAAATTTTTTTGTAAACAAAATACTGAATGGCTGATGCCTGGAGGATTAATAATTAGTGTATTGGTTGAAGAAACTTTAAAGAAAGATTATTTAAGTATGACAATGGATAATATATTAAAAAATGTAATTAATAATATAATAGGGAGACTTGAATATAACAAGGATGTTTTAAATCCAACTGATTCTAGTAAAAGTCTTATAAAAAAAGACAAAGATGTAAAAAAAATAGATAACCTTTATAATCGTTTAAAAAGTAGGATAAGTAAAATTAATAAATTTTTATTCATAATAAAGATAATAGTTTTCTAATTAAATTCTACGAAAATTTATTATTGTGTAAAAATAATAATTTACATTAAAGAGATTTAATTGTAGTAGAATTATTTAATAAACAGAATTAAAAAGAGGCGCTAGTACAGGATTATTATTCTATAAGTTTTTGTATTGGCGTTTTTTAGAGTAAGGAAGTGATCCTTTCTCAATTTATTTTAGTTAACCAAAAATGGAGTTTAGGTAACAATTTTACTTCAACCACTAAAAATAGGAAAATTACAGAAAATTAGTGCAATTTAGTCATACGATTTTAATAAGTATTATAAAATTAGAAGTATGATTTAGAACGCGTCCCCTGAAGAGAACAAAAAATATATTTTATTATATATTATATTATTATCTTAGGAAGTGATACAAAAGTTACTATAGTAGCGAAATACTTAGGATATGCTAAGATAGAAGAGACATTAAATACATACTCTCATATATTCCAAAATAAACTTGATGATGTTGTAAACACGATTAATAATTTAAATGAGCAATAAAAGTTGCTCGTTTTATGGTATAATAATATATATGTTTATTTTTGGGAGATATTGATGAAAGAATATTTATCGAATTTTCAAGAAATTCTTTTAAAAAATGGTATTGATATAAAAATAGCTGATATTTTAAATCAAATGTATATATTTATTCAAGAAAATGAATGGTGTGGAGCATGTCATGCTTGTTCTAGCTTTTTATATGTAGCATTAAAAGAAAAAGGTTTAAATCCAACTTTATGTATAGGCGAAGTTAAATATAATAATTTTGTATTTGATCATTCGTGGATTGAATTAAATAATAAAATTATAGATATATCAATATGTATGACTTTAGCTAATGGAATTGCTTTAAGAGACCCTATTGTTATGGATTTAAATGTTTAAAATAATAAAGAAACAACATTAGAATATGACATAAAGGGTAGTGGATTAGGTTATGAAGCTTTAATACCATTGAATATAGCTTTTGATGAATATATGCATAGTTTTCCTGGAAAAGAAAATGGACTTTGGTCTATTGTTGAAGAAATAATGCAAGAAAAAATGAATATAGCAAATTTACGAGAAAAATACAAAAATACTAAAAGAAAATATATTTGTAATAAGGAAATATAAAAGGTGATTTAATTATGGGTAGATGGGAAGGACATATAGATTTTGAAAAATACTACGGTGATAGAAAATATAAAGAAATACAAACTCAATTAGAAAAAAAATATTATTCTAAAAAAGAAAAATTACAAATGTCCATGGATATGATAAAGCTTATTCAAGAAAAAGATTTTAATTTATATCATGATTTTATGGATTATATTTCTGAAAACGAACCTGATTGGTTTAATATGTTAACATTTGATAGAAAAAAAAATAAGTTTATTTTGGAATATATTAAGTCTAAAGCAATATCAAAATATAGATAAAAGAAAAAGAGGTGTATATTATGCTTAATATACCAGCGCCATGTAAAAATGAAGTAAAAAAATATTTGGATAAATGGGTCTCATTAGAAAACTATGTGCTACAAGAAAATAGTTTGGATAAATTGTTTTTTAAAACTTATCCAAACAATGATAATATTAATGATATATTAATAAAGGCTAGTTCATTAAATGATTTTTATAGTACAAATATATTTTCAATTTTTTCAGTAGCAAAACACATACATAGTTTAAATATTGATGAAAGATTGAAAAAACATGATGAGTCTTTAGTAAATGACATTGCTAATTTAGAAATTAGTGGTAAAAAAATTACCTTCTATTCTTTTATTACTAAATATTGTAGTTACTTTAATAAAAAAGATAATTTCTCTAAATTTACAAAAAAGGATTTGAAATATTATGCTAAATTTAAAACGGTATTGATTGATTTCAAAAAATATTATGGTATAGATGAATATAATTTATAAGATATCGATATATATATATATATGGCAATTAGGAAAAGAATAATATCCTAATAAATATAAATAGGATTAATAATGTGTTTAGGCGAAATCCTAGGCGAAAAAGTATTCAAAAAGTGGTGAAAAACACCATTTTTAATTTTTGATTAAACCTTATAAAGCCTTTATAAACCAAGAACTTCTTATTTTGTTGATACTTATAGAAAGTAGCCCCCCTGAAGAGAACAAAAAATATATTTTACTATATATGATATAATTATTTTAGGAAGTGATACTATGAGTTCAATCAAATTGATTAATGGTTCTTGTGTAGATCAAATAGCTGATGCAATAGTAAATGCTGCTAATATCAATTTATGGTCTGGTGGTGGAATATGTGGAGCAATATTTAAAAAAGCAGGTTACGAAGAATTAAATAAAGAATGTAAAAAAATTAAAACTCCTTTAAAAGAAGGAGATGCTGTAATAACTTCATCTTGTAATATGACTAATTGTAAATATATTATTCATGCTGTAGGCCCTAATTTAAATAAAAATATGGGTGCAATTAATAAAATATTTGATGCTTATTATAATTCATTAGATGTTCTTATGAAAAATAATTTACATACTATTGCTTTCCCATTAATTAGTTCAGGAATATATAGTTGATTTATAAAAAATCCTGTTTTAGAATCAACAAAGTTTTGCATAATGGCTTATGAAAAATTTGTTAAGGAACATAAGAATTATAATATTGATGTTATATTATGTGCATATACAAGCAAAGAATATGAAGAAGCAAATAAAGAGTTTAGTTTTAATAAATATATAGATTCTATTGAAAAGAAAGAAATAGAACTTTCTAATGAAATATTAGATAGTATTGATTATAATAAAATAATTGCTGTTACAATAGCAGAAGGTGGTGCAATGGGTGAACCTAATGGTTTTTATGCAGTAGATGATAAATTTAATTTATATCATACTAATTTTGCATATGGCAAAGTCAATTTTGAAAAACTAAAAAATAAATTTATTTTATTTAATGAAGAAGTAGATAAGATTAAAAAAAATTGGTCTTGGTTTTATATGGGATATGGTAATTATTTATTAGTTAGAACTTTTTTAGGAGAAACCATAAAGAAATTTATTGATGAATATTTTAGTGATGTTTATAAACATGCTGAATTATATGATAGATGGTTTTATATGTTAAAATATATTAATGAAAAAGAGTACGAATAAATATTTAATCAAGAACATAAAAAAAATATAAGCATTGATACTATAAAAAATATGAAAAAAATTTATGAAGTAATTTTATAACTTAATTTATATATATTTGTATACTTTTAATTATGCATTATTACCTTTTCTTTTTATGGTATTTACTATTGATAAAGAATATTATTATAGCTATAATTGTATATATGATTTTGTATATTATAAATACCATAGATATTATAATTATGAAAACATATATTATTACATAAGGAAGGTAAATTATGAAAGATATAATTAGTGAAAAATTAAAAAAAATAAAAGGATTAAATGATAATGAAGTTATTTTATCAAGAGAAAAAAATGGTTCAAATGAATTATCTAAAAAAAAGAAAGAACCTATTATATTAAAAATATTGGGTATATTTAAAGAACCCATGTTTTTATTATTAATAATTGCAGCAAGTGTTTATTTTATTGTTGGAGAATATGGTGATGGAATTATAATGTTAGTTTTTGTACTTGCTGTATGTTTTATAGAATTTATTCAAGAGTCAAAAACTGATAAAGCATTAGAAGAATTAAATAAACTATCTGCTTTAAATGTTAGAGTTTTAAGAAATGATCAAGAAATAATTATTTCAAGTGATGAAGTAGTGGTTGGAGATATTGTTTTTTTAGAAGAAGGGGATAAAGTTCCAGCAGATGGAAAAGTATTATATGTTCAAAGTCTAGGAGTTAATGAGTCTTCTTTAACAGGTGAATCTGAAATTGTTTATAAAAATACTAAAAAAGATGAAAACAATCATTTTAAATTAAATATGTGTTATTCAGGAACAGATATTACAAATGGAATGGGAATTATTAGAATTACTGCAGTTGGTAATAACACAGAGTTAGGTCTTATCGGAAAATCTTTAAATACAATAAAACATGAAAAAACATTATTAGAAAAACAAATAAATAAATTAGTTTTTGTATGTACAATATTTAGTAGCATAATATTTGTTTTAACATTAATAATCACATATATAAATCATCCAGAATTAGTTTTTTCAAAAAGAATAGTGGAATCAATTTTAGCAGGTATTACCATAGCAATGGCAACAATACCTGAAGAAATACCTGTTGTATTAACTGTTTTTTTAGCTATGGGTGCATGGGAATTAACTAAAGAAAAAACTTTAACAAGAAATATGAAAACAATTGAAACTTTAGGGGCAATTAATGTTTTATGTACAGATAAGACTGGCACATTAACAGAAAATAAAATGGAAGTTCAAGATGTTTATGAATATAATAAAACATTTTTAGAAACTCTTTATTATGCTTGCCCAGCTGTTGCTTTTGATCCTATGGAAATAGCTATAAAAAAATATTGTGAAGAAAAAGGTAAGAAAGAGGACTTTAATGTAACAAAAGAATATGCTTTTACTTCTGAAACAAAAATGATGGGACAAATATACAATAATAAAATACTATGTGTAAAAGGTGCTTATGAAAGCGTATTACCACTTTGTAATTTAGATGAAAAAGATTCTGAAAATATTTTAAAAAAAATAAATGAGTATGCCACTGAAGGATATAGAGTATTAGCAGTAGCAAGAAATAATAATTTAAAAGAAATTCCTAAAAATTTACTAGATTCAAAATTAACTTTTGAAGGATTAATTGCACTATATGATCCTCCAAGGAAAGGAGTTAAATCTTCATTAGAAAAATGCTACTGTTCTGGAGTAAGAGTTATTATGATTACAGGAGATAATGGAGAAACTGCTAAAGGCATTGCCAAAAAAATTAATCTAGAAAATTATGATGAAGTAATTACTGGAAAAGAATTAGAAAAGATGAGTGATGATGAATTATTTGAAAAAGTTAAAACAGTTAATATTTTTGCAAGAGTCTATCCTAATCATAAAATGAGAATAGTAAATGCATTACAAAAAGATAATAATATTGTTGCAATGACAGGCGATGGCGTAAATGATGCTCCTGCTTTAAAGAAAGCTAATGTAGGTATTGCTATGGGACAAAGGGGAACCAATGTTGCAAAAGAATCAGCAGATTTAATTCTCTTAGATGATAATTTTAATACAATTATAAAGACTATTGAAAAAGGCAGAAATATATATAGTAATATAAAAAAAGCAATTTCATATATTATTGCAATACATATACCAATTGCACTTTTGTCATTAATAGTCCCATTATTTAAACTTCCAACATTATTATTTCCAATACATGTTATGTTATTAGAATTATTAATAGATCCAACATCTTCTATTGTTTTTCAAAGAATTAAACCTAGTAAAAATTTAATGCAAGAAAATCCAAGAAAAATAAATGAACCATTATTAAATTTAAAAAATATTGTTAAAAGTATTGCACAAGGTTTATTAATATTTATTGTGGTTTTTATAACTTATATTTATTTAATTAATAATAATATTGATACTAATTTGGCTATAACTATTGCATACTCAAGTTTAGTTTTATCTATAATGTTAATAGCTTATCAATTAAAAAACAATAAATTAACATTAGTTAACTTCCTATATAGTTTTAAAGATAAAATATCTTGTATAATTAATATTGGAATATTTTTGGGATTACTTTTGTATATTTACTTGCCATTTTTTAATAAAGTAGCTAATACAAGTCCATTAAAAATAAATTGGTGGTTTTGTATAATAATTCTTACACTTATTGCAGTTTTACCATTTGATATATTTAAAATAATAAAGAATAATAAACATAAAAATATAAAACAATAAATATTATATATGATATAATTAAAGTGGTGATATTAACATGGGAATAGTAAGCAGTGCATTAGATGCTTTAAGATTTAAAGATACAATTATTTATAAAGAAAATACTGATTTAAAAGAAAAGTATGATGTCTTAAAAAAATTAAATGAAGAATATCCTAATAATGATAATTTATTAAATGAATTATATATTGTAAAAAAAGGATTAGATGGTGAAAATGAAATATCTTATCAATTAAAAAAAGCAAATATTGCAGGATAAAATCATAAATTAACAAATTAATGGAGGGAATTGAAAATTCTCTCTA
>JBJFGY010000041.1:0-11444 GCA_051893155.1 Bacilli bacterium | reverse complement strand
TTTTTTGTACATTTTTATTTTCAACTTTTTGTACATTTTTATATTGACTTTAACATCTGTATAATTAAAATATTTTGCAATATATTTTTTCTTATCATTATTTAGTATAAATATACTTTTTGATTGCCCTCTTATATTTTTGTTAACTTGAAAAGTATAAGTATCTTTCCATATATCTCTACTCATCATTTCTCGCTTTATTAATTGTTTAAATTTTTCATAATCCATAGTATCCTCCTAACTACTAAAAAAGGGCATAGTATTACTAATTATAAGTCTTTACTAGCCCTTATTTTATATTTTTAATTTTTAAAATGGTAAGTCATCGTCATCGTCTTCAAATAAATTTTTTGGCATTTTTTTAACAAGTTTTTTTGCTTCTTCCTCAGTTGCTTGCATAACTCTATCATTAACAGGTTGACATTCTTCCATAATTTGTTGAGATTCTTCAGCAGAAAAACCTCTACCTTCAAAATTTCTTAAAATTATTTGACACATACTATTTCTCATTGCTATAGAATTATCATAAAAAGATTTACCAACTTCATCCATAGTATTATCTTTATAACCTTGTATTCTAGATTTTAATTCATCAATTTCAGAATCAACATTTCCTCTAGCAAGTTCTGCATCTTGTGTAATAATATGTGAAACACCACAAGGCATTGATCCAAATAAACCAATAGTTTCAAATTCTCCATCATATCCTTTGGCATCTCTTGTTCCATGAAATACAAATGGTGCACTAACATCAATAGGTGTAAATTTAAATAATTCTATAACTTTTGTTGGATGATAAACACCAAAAATAAATCTATCTTTTTTATAAGAACTATTAGGATCAACTACAATACCTTCAAACCAGCCATCTTCTTCCAGTAGTATTTTTCCTTCCCACATATCATTATCATTAAAATCATAACCATAAGACATATCCCAATAACCTTTAATATCGTTTAATCTAGCCATCGTATAAACCTCCCTTGTGATTTTATATTATATCATATAATTCTTAATTTGAAACAATTTTTTATGAATTTCATTTAGTTTTTAAAAGGATAAGCCCTTTTACACACGCTAATTGATATGTCAATTTGCAAGTGTGTTTCTAAATTATCAAAAATTTAGTATAAGCAAAGAATACGACTAATCGAAGTAGTCGTATTCTTTTTCTAATATTTCTTCTTTTATAAAATCATTTACTTCTATTTCTTTATCAGTATCTTTAGAAATATCTATTAAATCATAAGAATTATATAAATTTTTTTCATAAAATTCTTTTAAAATATTTATAGTTTTGTTCTTATCACTTTCATTTTTAGATAGTAGAATTTTTCTAAAAAAATCTTTTAACATTTCTAATATATGCTTGATAAAATCAATTAAGTTATTATTATTTTGGTCTAGCTTTTCACATTCTTCTTCTAAATTATCTATTACTTTTTGTGAATATTTATATTCTTTTTCTAACTCTTTATAATTAAAAATATAATCATCTAAGTCATTGAAAAAGTTTTGATATATTACTTGGTTTTGAATTTCTTTAGTATATAAATCTAAATATTTTGGTAAGATATGATACGATTCTCCGTTAAGAATAATTGAATCTGAAAAAGCTTTCTTTTTTGAAAATTTTAACATATTAAGAATTTTCAAATGTTCATTTTCTATATTCTTTTTACTTTTATTAGCAAGTCTTTCATAATGTCTAGTTATACCTTTTAATTGTCCTAATGAAAGATTTTTTATTTTAGTTCCTTTTTCTCCCCGTTCCAATTTAAAACCTAAATTATTTAATCTAAAACAATATTTATCTTGTAATACACTTAAATTAGTTTGGTCTTTGATATAATCTCTTTTAGAAATAGAATATCTTTCTTTATTAACTCTTTTATCAAACTTTTTAACAAGAGGAACTACTACACAATGAATGTGTGGTGTTTTTTCATCTAAATGCAATACTGAATGTAGTACTTGTTCTTTAGTATAACCTAAATCATTATAGACAAACTCCATACATCCATTAGCCCATTTTAATATTTCATCTTTGGTCATATCTTTAAAGAATTCTGGGCCACTTGTAAATATCATTTCATCTGCTACACAACTTTTAGAATCATCTACCATCTGATCAAAAGTTTTATATCTATCTTGTCTAATAATTTTCATTTTTTCATCGTGTTCTTTTCGATATTCCTTAGTAATTTCATAAAACTTTTCTCTATATTTACTATTACATTTTACTAATTCTATATTGTTAATACTGTCTTCAATTCTTATATCAGGATTAGATTTATAAGATTCTTTTTCTCGTTTATTATGACTACCAATATGGGATAAATCATTTAATGTATTAATACTTTTACATCTAAATATTGCATAACTCATTTGGTTGTTCTTTTCTATTTAAACGAGAATATAATACACTTTCTAAATCTGGAGTAATAACTCCTAATCTTAAAGTTTTATCATTATAATTTTTAGTATCTGATAAAACTATTAACCTTAATATTTGTTCATAATCTCCATTAGGTTCAAAACTAATATCTTCTAATTTGCTATCTGCTTCAGTTTCATAATAATTTAATTTTAAACTATTTTTTGAAACAACCTCTTGTAATTTATTAAAATATTCTTTTGCTTCTAAACTTGTTTTACCTTCGTGATTCATTGGTATTTTAAAACCTTTTTCATCGCTAAATATATTAAAGTTATAAGGAACACCATAATTATTATGATAATTTACTAAATCAGTTAAAAAACTTTTTCTATATTCTATATTTAATAGTTCTATTTTATCTCCAACTTTATTAACTTCAATATTATCAATATAAGTACCAATTATTCTTTTCATTTCTTCTCTTGAAGCATTAGTTAAATTTAAAATATTAGTTAAAAATATATCAGGATTGACAAAAGTATCAATAGTTTCTGTATCTTCTAAAATTAATAAATCATTAGTAGTAAAATTAAAGTTTTCACATTGTTTTATTTCTTTTATCTTTTTATCAATGTTATCAATTTTATATCTAATACTTTTTAATTCGTTATCAAACTCATTCATTTTAACAACACCATTTAAATAAGCACATTTAATTCTTTCTTCTTGTTTCTCTAATTCTTTTAATTCATTTTTATAATCTTTTGTATTATCTTCTTGTTTGTGTTTAATAAATGGTGTGTAATATTTATTGATTAAATTATCTTTTCTTATTAGGTCATATAATTGTAGCAACAATCCATCTCTTATAGTATCTTCTTTGTAGTTAGTTCTACATTTTTCGCATTTATAGTAATAATATTTCTTACCACTTTTTCTTTTAGTAGTAGCTTTACCACCTAAGAAATTACCACATACTGAACATTTTAATTTATTAGTAAAAAGGTAAGTTGCAGTTCTTTCGTAGTGTCTAGCATTTCTTTGTGTTTGGTACTGACAAGCATTCCATTTTTCTTTTGATACTATTGGCTCTACAACATCTTCATAATACTGAGGATGTTTAGTTCTTTTACCATGGACAAAATCGCCTTTATAAAGTTCATTAGTCATAATTTTTTGAATTGTAGAATCTAACCAATTTGTTCTTCCTAATATTTCTTCTTTATTATAAATATTAGCAATACTTTGATAACTTTTTCCTTCTAAATATAAATCATACATTCTTACTACAATATCTTTTGTTAATTCATCTGGTACTAATTTTTTATCTATTCTTTTAAATCCTATTGGAGTTCTATTTGGAATGTGACCTGCTTTAATAGCACCAACCATACCAAATTTAGTTCTTTCTGAACATCTTTCAATTTCATTTTGACTAAATGCAGTTGTTAGTCTTATACACATTCTACCTGTTGAAGTTAATGTATTAGAATCATCATCTTTACAATCTAAATCACAACCATATTTTTCTAATAATTTCATTAGTTTTTCTACATCATAAACACTTCTAGTTAATCTATCTAACTTTAAAGCTACTATGACATTAACTGTACCGTTTTTAATATCATTAATCATTTGTTGATATGCTGGTCTTTTATCATCTTTAGCACTTATTCCTTCATCAGCATATATTTCATGAATTTCATATCCTTTAGATTTACAAAAATCAATTAGTTTTTCTTTTTGTTCGGGTAAACTAAAACCTTCTCTTGCTTGATCGAGTGTACTAACTCTAATATAAATATCAGCAATTTTCTTTTCATTGTTCATAATTTCATCTCTCTTTCTATTATTTTTTTGAAAGAGATTAAAAGCACAAAAAGTCCATACTTTTAACCTCAAGTATTTCACTTCCTTTTTGTACGCCTAGTTTAAAAAACTTTAATTGTTTTTAATATGAACTTCCATATCTTTTAATTTAATACATTTAGAATAATCATTTATAAAAACTTTATCACTTCCATTAAATATTAAATAATTATTCTCATTAATTGTTATAATATGTGGGCTTACATAAGCAATATTACTTCCTTTAATATTAATAATACTTCCTTGTTTAATAGAATACTTACAACAAGCAAATCTACATATCATATCAATTCTTTTTAAAACTTCTTTTTCAACTTCTAATATTTTTACTTCATTCATTAAAACTCCTCACTTTCCTCATAATAACAAAAAAACTAGACGGTACTTCTAGTTAATATTTATTACTACTCGAAAAGTTCGAGTTTCCTATCAATCTGGTGGAGTAGAGGAGAATCGAACTCCTGTCCAATATGTCATATTATACAATATCTACAAGTTTAGTTCTATTTAAATTTCCTATTTAAATGGCTAAAACGAACCTTATAAATAGTAATTCTAGTAAATATTCATAAATCATATCCAGAAACTATAATTTATATAGCTTATATTTATGAACCCTAATTACTTCCTATAAGCTAAAAAGTAACAGAGTACTCCCAACCTTTAATTAGGCAAATGCAGGAGTGAAACTATAAGAAGTTTCGTCATTTATTTTTTTGTGCATTTATAGTTTGCCAACTACTTGCAATCATACATATTAACATATGTCGAAACCATGCTACCCCAAGTAAATAAATTTTATCACATATATAATATCAAGTAAATAGGCAAAATTTAGTAAAAATTATTACTTTGAAATTACATATATTATATATTATGTATTTAATTAAAAATTATTACATAATTAATTATTAAGCAACTAAGTCGGCATGACTTTCTGCATCCAAAGATAAATCTTTAAAATCTTTTTTTAAAAATAAAGGATATGCAGCTGCACCAATCATTGCGGCATTATCAGTACAATAAATCATTCTTGGAATATATAGTTTGCAATTATATTTATTACATAAAATATCTAATTGATTTTTTAAATATTTATTTGCGGAAACTCCACCAGCAACAACTAATCTTTTTATATTAGTATTTTTTAGTGCTAATTCAACCTTTCTTACTATTTCATCAATAGCTATAGTTTGAAAAGAACAAGCTAAATTATTAACATTAATTTCATTACCCTTCATTTTTTCAGAATTTACAATATTTATTACTTGGCTTTTTAAACCACTATAACTAAAATTATAAGTTTGATCATATACAGGCTTAGGTAATTTGTATGTATTTTCACCTTTTGAAGCGGCATTTTCAATACTTGGACCTCCAGGATAAGGAAATCCTAAAATCCTTGCAACTTTATCAAAACTTTCACCAATTGCATCATCTAAAGTTGAACCTAATAAACTAAATTTATAATCATCTTCCATAATTGAAAGCTCTGTATGTCCACCACTTACAACTAATGCAAGTAAAGGAAATTCTAAATTATCTTCTAAATTGTTAGCATATATATGTCCAATTAAATGATTTACTCCAATTAAAGGTTTGTTATATACAAATGACAAAGTTTTAGCAAATTCAATTCCCACGAGTAAAGAACCCATTAAACCTGGTTTATATGTTACAGCAATAGCATCCATACTTTCAATACTCATATTTGCTTTTTTAAGACAATCTTCTAAAACAAATAAAATATTTTCACAGTGCATTCTTGATGCAATTTCTGGTACAACGCCACCAAATTTTGAATGAACATCAATTTGAGAAGATATACTTAAAGATATACACTCATGACCATTTTTAACTATTGCTATACTTGTATCATCACAGCTTGATTCAACTGCTAAAATATATGTATCTTTCATTATACCTCCAATTTCATTACATACGCATCACTATCTTTATAATAATTTTTACGTATATTAATAATTTTAAAATTTAATTTTTTATATAAATTAATTGCTACTTCATTTTTTGAGGAAACTTCAAGTAAAATGCTTTTTGAACTAAGTTGACTAATATGATAATTAATAAGTTTTGTAGCAATACCTTTTTTACGACTTTTTTCATCGACAAAAATAATATATATTTCACTTTCATCATACATTGTAGTAGATAAAATAAATCCCACAATCTGATCACTAATAGTATAAACTAATACATTATATATTTCATTATTAATATAATTTGTTAAATTAAAGTGTTTTTCAAAATTATTATCAAATTTTCTTAAAAATATATTTAAAAAATTTATATCTTCATTAAAAACTTTTCTTATCATACTCTACGCTTATTAATTTAATATATAATGGATTTACTTTTTTAGGATCTATATATTTAATTTTATTTATTTGTGAAAAAGCCTTTTCATAATCAATAGAAACATCTGTTATTATTTTATTATTATCAATATAATTAGGTAAGTCAACTTTCTTTATATATTCATAATCTTTAATTAATTTATAATTATTATAATGTCCAATATATATTCCACTATTATCGTATAAACCAACTATATTATAATTATTATTTAAACTATATGTGATCAAATCCAAATAACTAAACATTTTGATTGGTATATTTTTAGTGTAAGCAATTGTTTTTGCTACTGTAATTCCGGTTCTAATACCAGTAAATGAACCTGGACCATTAACTACTAAAATTTCATCTATAGAATCTAAATTAGCAATTTTTTTAATACATTGAATTAAATCTAAACTTTTTGCATTTTTTATATTATCTTCCTTAATTACTTTGCCATTAATAAAAATAATAACAACAATATCATATAAATGAGTGTCAATAAACAAACTAGTCATAAAGGCCTATAATACAGAATTACAAAGTTCTTCGTATTTCTCTCCATAAGGAATAATTTCTAAAACTCTTGTATTCTCACTTACAACTCTAAAATTAATTTGCAATCTTTCTTCAGGCAAATAATCTTTAATAATATCAGCCCATTCTATAATACAAATACCACCTTTATTAAAATAATCTTCAATACCAAGACCATTATTATTATCATCAATTCGATATACATCCATATGATATAATGGAAGTTCACCTGAATTATATTCTTTTATAATATTAAAAGTTGGACTAGTAATATTTTCATCAATTCCTAAAGCATGAGCAAAACCTTTAACAAAAATAGTCTTACCACTTCCAAGTTCTCCATCCAAACATATTACCATATTAAGAAATTTTTCAGATTCAAAATTTTGAGCTAAAGCAAAAGTATCCCTTTCATTTTTTGAAGTATATTTAAAATTCATAACAATCACCTACTTAATTATAAAAAAAAATATAAATATTAACAATAGTAAATATATAAAAATAATTATTTAAAGCAAAAAAAAATTATTGGCAACGACCTATCTTAGCATTCACTATTTTCAGCGCGTTAGGTCTTAACTTCTCTGTTCGGTATGGGAAGAGGTGTACCACCTAAGCTATTGTCACCAATAAAAGGATTTTGTCCTTTAAAAACTTGATAATATAACTAAATCTCTTCAACAAAATAAAATTAAGTTAAATCCTCGATTTATTAGTACTGGTCAGCTCAACATATTACTATGCTTCCACCTCCAGCCTATCAACCTCGTAGTCTACAAGGAATCTTACTTCACGAAGAATGGGAAAATTCATCTTGGAGGAGGCTTCCCGCTTAGATGCTTTCAGCGGTTATCCCGTCCATACATAGCTACTCTGCACTGCAACTGGCGTTACAACAGATACACCAGAGGTATGTCCATCCCGGTCCTCTCGTACTAAGGATAGCTCTCCTCAATTTTCCTGCGCCCACGACGGATAGGGACCGAACTGTCTCACGACGTTCTGAACCCAGCTCGCGTGCCACTTTAATGGGCGAACAGCCCAACCCTTGGAAGCGAATCCACCTCCAGGATGTGACGAGCCGACATCGAGGTGCCAAACACCACCGTCTATGTGAACTATTGGGTGGTATCAGCCTGTTATCCCCAGGGTAACTTTTATCCGTTAAGCGACGGCAATTCCATTCTCTACCGCCTGATCACTATGTCCTGCTTTCGCACCTGCTCGACTTGTTGGTCTCGCAGTCAAGCTCCCTTATACCAATACACTCTTTGATTGATTTCCGACCAATCTGAGGGAACCTTTGAGCGCCTCCGTTACTGTTTAGGAGGCGACCGCCCCAGTCAAACTGCCCACCAGACACTGTCCTCCACCCAGATAATGGGTGCAAGTTAGAAATCAAATAGTTCAAGGGTGGTATTCCAAGGTCGACTCCATTAGGACTAGCGTCCTAACTTCATAGTCTACCACCTATCCTCTACATGAACTACCTGATCTCAATATCAAGCTACAGTAAAGCTCCATGGGGTCTTTCCGTCCTGTCGCTGGTAACCTGCATTTTCACAGGTATTAAGATTTCACCGAGTCTATGGTTGAGACAGTGCCCAAATCGTTACGCCTTTCGTGCGGGTCAGAACTTACCTGACAAGGAATTTCGCTACCTTAGGACCGTTATAGTTACGGCCGCCGTTTACTGGGGCTTAAGTTCATGCCTTCGCCGAAGCTAAGCAGTCCCCTTAACCTTCCAGCACCGGGCAGGCGTCAGCCCCTATACATCAGCTTTCGCTTTAGCAGAGACCTGTGTTTTTGGTAAACAGTCGCCTGGGCCTATTCACTGCGGATCAATTGCTTGATCACCCCTTATCCCGAAGTTACGGGGTCATTTTGCCGAGTTCCTTAACCATAGTTCTCTCGCTCACCTTAGGATTCTCTCCTTGACCACCTGCGTTGGTTCTAGGTACAGGTATTTATAGCATATCTTTAGAAGTTTTTTTAAAAAGTTTAGCGTTAAAAGACTTAGCGGTCCGTAGACCACGACGCCATCACACTTCAACATTATCGATATCACGGATTTTCCAATGCATCAGTCTTTGTGCTTAGACCAGAATCCAATAACTGGCTCTTTCTAGCTTTCTTTGTCACTCCATCAGTCCTATAAATAGTACAGGAATATAAACCTGTTGTCCATCGACTACGCTTATCAGCCTCGCCTTAGGTCCTGACTAACCCAGGGAAGACGAACTTGACCCTGGAAACCTTGGTCAAACAGTGGGTAGGATTCTCACCTACCTTACGTTACTCACACCGGCATTCTCACTTCTAAGCGCTCCAATAGTCCTCACGATCTATCTTCGACGCTCTTAGAACGCTCCCCTACCACTTATACATAAAGTATAAATCCACAGTTTCGGTAATATGTTTAGCCCCGGTACATTTTCGGCGCAGAGCCACTCGACTAGTGAGCTATTACGCACTCTTTAAAGGATGGCTGCTTCTGAGCCAACCTCCTAGCTGTTCGTGCAACTCCACATCCTTTCCCACTTAACATATATTTAGGGACCTTAACTGGTGGTCTGAATTGTTTTTCTCTCGCATATGGACGTTATCACCCATAAACTGACTCCTGAAGCTAACAACTCTGGCATTCGGAGGTTGATTGCAGTCAGTACCGCTAGACGCGGCCATTCCACATTCAGTGCTCTACCTCCAGAGGAAATTCTTCAAGGCTAGGCCTAAACCTATTTCGGGGAGAACCAGCTATATCTGAGTTCGATTGGAATTTCACCGCTAACCACAAGTCATCCAAGCACGTTACATAGTACCCTGGTTCGGTCCTCCATGAGGTGTTACCCACACTTCAACCTGCTCATGGCTAGATCACTCAGTTTCGGGTCTACAGCATTGTACTAAATCGCCCTATTAAGACTCGCTTTCGCTTCGGCTCCATGTTTTCCACTTAACCTTGCACAATACCAAAACTCGCCGGCTCATTCTGCAAAAGGCACGCTCTCACCCATTAACGGGCTCGAACTTTTTGTAAGCATATGGTTTCAGTATTCTATTTCACTCCCCTCCCGGGGTTCTTTTCACCTTTCCCTCACGGTACTTGTTCACTATCGGTCATTAGAGAGTATTTAGCCTTACGGGATGGTCCCCGTAGATTCCGACAAGATTTCACGTGTCCCGCCGTACTCAGGATACACTTAAGAGTGTTTAAGATTTCGCTTACAGGGCTTTCACCTTATATTGCTGCTTTTTCCAAAGCATTCAGCTATCAAAAACATTTGTAACTCCATAAAAAGTGTCCTACAACCCCAATCCGAAGATTGGTTTGGGCTTTTGCCGTTTCGCTCGCCACTACTAAGGCAATCGATTTTTCTTTCTTTTCCTCCTGTTACTAAGATGTTTCAGTTCACAGGGTTACCCTCACTAAAACTATGTATTCATTTTAGGATACCAAAAATGGTAAGTTTCCTCATTCGGAGATCCCCGGATCAAAGTTTACTTACAACTCCCCGAGGCAATATCGCTGTTTGTCGCGTCCTTCATCGTCTTCTAATACCAAGGCATCCACCATACGCCCTTATTAATTTAACCACTATTTTCCTATTTTGATGAGTTTAGAGATCTTAATGTATTCAATAAAATTGAATACTACTCATTATATTATCTAGTTTTCAAAGAACAAAATCTGAGAGAATGATCTCTCAAAACCAAGTAAAACGCCAATTTGAAGCTCTCTATGTGAAATCTTTTCATAATTACTATGCAAACCCCGAAGATTTCATACGGTTATTCTTTTCTACGATTTTAAAAACTCCATAGAAAGGAGGTGATCCATCCCCACGTTCTCGTAGGGATACCTTGTTACGACTTCACCCCAGTCACCTGTCCTACCCTCGGCGGCCCCATCCCTTACGGGTTTGGTTACCGACTTCAAGCATTACAGACTCCCATGGCGTGACGGGCGGTGTGTACAACACCCGGGAACGTATTCACCCCGACATTCTGATTCGGGATTACTAGCGATTCCAACTTCATGGAGTCGAGTTGCAGACTCCAATCCGGACTGGGACTGGCTTTGGAGATTTGCTCCATCTCGCGACATTGCTTCTTTTTATACCAGCCATTGTAGCACGCCTGTAGCCCTGGACGTAAGGGGCATGATGATTTGACGTCATCCCCACCTTCCTCCGGTTTGTCACCGGCAGTATCTTTAAGGTTCTCAACTTAATGTTAGCAATTAAAGATAAGGGTTGCGCTCGTTATCGGACTTAACCGAACATCTCACGACACGAGCTGA
>JBJFGY010000040.1:0-11653 GCA_051893155.1 Bacilli bacterium | reverse complement strand
TATTAACAATAAAAATATTATATGCAAGTAAGTCATTAAAAGGAAAGGCAATTGTATGGATGAGTCAAATAGCTCGAGGAATAAAAGCAATACTTGCATATGCACATACAGGAATTAAAGAATGGCAAAATATAGAGATAAAAGAAAAATATAAGCAATTATCGTTACGACTCTAGATAAACAAAAAATATTATAAATTTTAAAAAGAACATTTAATGATGTTCTAGTTTGTTATGTAATAAAATATAATTTTTATGAAATTTTGTTATAAAAAACTACATTTTTATAAACTAATCCAAAATATTTAAAAATTTTTCATAAAAAACCTAAACTCAAAATTTTTTATAGTTGTTTAATAAAGAAAAATATTATATAATAATAAATAGTAAAGGGCTAGAGTGATATAGATGTTTAGAGAATTCGATTATGATAATAAACCTGTAGTTGAAATAGTTAATGAAATTATTGAAGATGCTATTAAAAAAGGTGCATCAGATATTCATTTTGACCCTGAAGAAAAAGGTATTAATGTTAGAATAAGAATAGATGGTGAATTACATGATTATTGTAAAATTCCTGATACAGTTAAAAAGAATTTAACAACAAGAGTAAAAATTATAAGTGGTATGAATATAACTGAATCAAGACTTCCTCAAGATGGTGCAATTAAACATTTAGATGATGGAAAACAACTAGATCTTCGTGTATCTTCCTTACCAACAATTCACGGTGAAAAAATTGTTATAAGAATACTAGATTATACAATGAGTTTAGCGGGTCTTGAAACTTTAGGTTTTACTGAATCAAATTATGAAAAAGTTAAAGCTGCACTTACAAGTCCAAATGGGATTATTTTAGTTACTGGTGCTACTGGTTCAGGTAAAAGTACAACAGTTTATTCAATGCTTCAATTACTTAATACTCCAGAAACAAATATTATAACGGTTGAAGACCCTGTCGAAATGAAAATGAAAGGATTAAATCAAGTTCAAGTAATGAGTGAAATAGGACTTGACTTTAATACCACACTTAGAAGTATTCTTCGTCAAGACCCAAATGTAATAATGATTGGAGAAATTCGTGATGATGAAACTGCAAGAATAGCTGTTCGTGCCTCAATTACAGGACATTTAGTACTATCTACAATCCATACAAATAACTCTTTAAATACAATTGAAAGATTACTTGATATGGATGTAGAAAGATATTTATTAGGTTCTGCACTTACTGCAATTATTTCTCAAAGACTTGTAAAAAAATTATGTCCTAAATGTCGTAAATCAAGACCTACTACATCATATGAACAAAATCTATTTAAAAAAGTTTTAAATATGGATGTTCCATCAATATATGAAGCCGTTGGTTGTGATGAATGTTTTGGTGGTTATAAAGGAAGAGCTGCACTTCATGAAGTGTTACTACTTAATCAAGATATAAGAGATGCAATAATTAATAATGCTAAAAAAGAAGAATTAAGAAGACTTGTTTATAATAAAGAAAATACTCTTACTCTTTTAGAGGATGGCTTATATAAAATTATTAATGGTACTACCACTATTGAAGAAGTTATTAAAGTAATTGATTTAGATACAGATTTTGGTGATGATGATATTGAAATTAGAAATGCATTCTTAGGAAAAGAATTTAAAAATGATAAGACTAAAGAAAAAACTATTGAAAATATCAAAACTGACAATAAAGTAATTAATGAAGATGATATTAAAGATATAAAAACTGACAATAAAGTAATTAATGAAGATGATATTAAAGATATAAAAACTGACAATAAAGTAATTACTGAAAATGATATTGAAAATATTAAAGCTCCAGAAACTGAAATTGAAGAAGAAATTATTGATTCTTTATAAAAAAAACTGAAAAATTCAGTTTTTTTTATGCACTATTTGAACAACTTACATTTTCTACATAAAATGTACCTTTAAAAGTTTTACCGGCAAGTTGATTTTGATCTATAGTTAAATTATAAAACTTAAATGCTATATTCCAAGATTTTGTTGTACCAGTAGTAGAGGCATCTGATATAGTTGCATTACTTACAATTATTCTTTTTTCATTATTATTAGTGGTCTTACCTGTCCAGCCATTAGATGTATCATAATTAAAGTTTTTTTCAGTTCCATAATTATTTGTACCAGTACTTCCCGTTATAGTTAAAGTAAATTCCTTTTGTGAAGTATCAGTTACAATTGTTGGACTTTGGCCATAAATGCTTGAATCACTTGCATATTCAAATGCTATATCATATGTACATGTTGACGAAACATTTGATGAACCCGAAGTAAGAGTTACATTTAAATATGTACTATTACTAGTAGTCATACTTTCATTACCCGCAACAAACTCAGTCATATTTCTTGCAGGAACAGTAAGTTCAAGATTAACACCACTTGAAACAAAAGTTGATTCACTACCCTCGTCTATTGTAATATTAACTTTTAATTTATTAGAAACATCTTCTGAAAAAGTACCAAAATATGCAAAAGCAGCTCCTATAAAAACTAACAGAAGCAAAATAGAACAAATAATTGGTGTAACTTTCTTTTTATTATTTTCCATTCCTTTTCCTACTCTATTTTAAGTATAACATATAATTTAATAATAGTTAATAAAAAAAATAAGCAAATGCCTACTTTTTTACACCTTTACTACCATTAAAGCCTTCTAAAACATTTGATTCAAATGAAGTAGACTTCTTACTCTTATTTTGATATTTTTTAATACCTAAATCAATTATTTGTGAAAGCATATCTTTATAACTTATTCCTGTAGGAGTCCATAAATAAAATGCTAAAGAACCTGGAATAATATTAAGTTCATTTAAATAAACTTCATTTGTTTTTTCATCAAGTAAATAATCAATTCTTACTACGCCTGTAGTATTTAAAGCTTTACATGCTTTTATTGAAATATCTTGAATTTCAGTAGTTAATTTTTTAGATATATCTGCAGGAATTTTTCTTCCTGTTGAAGCCATACCTTTACTTTTACCATTTGATAAATATTTATCTTTAAAAGAAAGGATTTCATCTGATGCGTAAACCTGTTCGATTAAACTTGCTTCATAATGAGAATTATCTCCTAAAACAGAACAATTGAGTTCCTTTAAATTTTCAATAACTTTTTCAACTATTATTTTTTCATCATAGTTAAGTGCATCTTCAATTGCATCACATAGATTATTTTTATTATTTACAACACTTATTCCGACACTACTACCTTGTCTTGCTGGTTTAACAATAACAGGATATTTTAATTTTGAAATATTTTTAATAATTTCATCACTATCAGTTAAATAATCACTTTCATAAAAATAATAATATGGTGCAACATTTATACCATTTTCTTTTAGTATAGCCTTTTGAAATACTTTATCTTGGCCAATTGCACTAGCATATAAATCACTTTCACAATATGGTGCTCCTATTGTTTCTAAAAGTCCTATAACTGAACCATCTTCGGCATTATAACCATGTAGTACTGGAAAGAAAATGTCAATTTTACAAACTATATTATAGGGAATATGCTTTTTCATTAAACAAAATGAATTATCTTTTTTAGTAATAACTACTTCAGTGGCATTTTTATTAATTAATTTTAAATTTTTAAAAGTTTCAATATTTTTTAAATTCTCTCCTGTATAAAAATTACCATCTTTTGAAATATATATTGCCACTATTTCATATTTGTCTTTATCAATATTATTCATTGCTTGAATAGCACTAATAATACTAATTTCATGTTCTGTACTAATACCCCCAAAAATAAATCCAACATTAATTTTCATTTATTCCTCCGTATATAAATCTGGTAAATCATTTTCAATTAAAATTGTACATTTTTTATTACCAGATGTATTCATTATATCATTATATGCAAGCATAAATCTATTATATTCATAAATTTTAGCATTAGGTTTAACACTTAATATTCCTTCTTTTATTGGTTTGCATCTTTCTTTGCCAATTAAATATATTTCATCACATACACTGGCAATTTTCTTGCCAAATTCATTATTTAATTTAGTTTCTTCTTTACCCATCTCAACCATTCCAGGTGTAATAATAATTTTTTTACCTTCCATTAAAGATAATACCTCTAAAGCATTATTAGCACCTACTGGATTAGAATTATAACTATCATCAATTATAACCATATTTTTTTGATTTTTTATTTCAAGTCGATGAGAAATAGGTTTAATATTTTTTATTCCTAATTTTATTTCTTTTAAAGAAAGACCTAATTCTTTTGCTAAAGCACATGAAGATAATATATTATAAATATTTTTTTCACCAAGAAGTATAGTATTAACTTCAATTTCATCTTTACCAAAACATAATTTAAAAGTAGTTCCTTTACTAGTAATTTTAATATCTTTAGCCATTACATCAGCTTTGTTTTTTATACCAATCCATATTACTTTAAATTTATTAGATAATTTATATTTTTTCATATATTCATCATCTTTATTTAAAATTAAAATTCCATCTTTAGGAAGACTATCGGCGAGTTCAAATTTAGTTTTGCAAATATTTTCTATACTTTTAAATGTATCTAAATGAGCTGGACCAATACTTGTAATTATTCCAAATTTTGGTTTTACAATATCACAAATCTCTTTAATTTCGCCTTTAGCTCTTGCACCCATTTCACAAATAAAATAATCATTAAAAATTGTATTTTGATTATTAATTGTCATAACTACACCATTTGGAGTATTAAAACTATTCGGAGTATAAAAGCCTTTATATTTTACACTCAAAATACTTTCTAAAATCATTTTAGTACTTGTTTTACCAAAAGATCCAGTTATACCTATAATATTTATATTATTCATTTTATTAAGTTTTGCTAATGCCATACCTTTATAATAATTAAAGATAAATTTTTCTACTGGCGTAAGAAGTGATACAATTAAAATAAGAATAAATGGATTAATACTAATATATAGTAAAAGTACTCCACACATATAAGTTATATTTAGTCTAATTGAAAATAAAAGTATTATAGTATAAAATATTGCATCTAAAGAAAGTATTCTAATAAGTCTTTTGGTATATTTTAAAGGTAGTTTTTCTTGATGATGAATAAAATTAAAATAACTACTTAATAAAAGTATAAACATTATTACAAAGAAATATAAATATAATATACTTGTAAATTCAGTAAAAAATAATAAAGATAAACCAAATAAGAATTTTAATAAATATAAATTAAAGTTTTTCTTAATATCTTTCATTAAAAAAGAAAAATATTTATTTTTTTCATTATAAACATTTTGTTGAAGCATTTGAAGTTCAAAAAGCATACATATTATAAATAAAATGGTTATAAAAATTAAACAAATGTATTTCATTATTTCACCCTTTCTAATCTAAAAAATTATGTAAAATGGCAATTGTTTGATTTAAATTTTCTAAATAGGCATAGTGATGAGCATTTTCATATTTTATAAGTCCTGCATCTTCAATTAATTTTTCAAGATCTTGTGCTTCTTTTAAAGGAACATCTTTATCAAGTTCTCCATAGATTAATAAAGTTGGACATTTAATATTTTTAGCATAATTAGTTAAATCTTCATTAACTATTTTTACTAAACTACCACGATTAATTTCACTTGCATTTTTATAATCACTTGAACCCCATTTATTTCTTAAATAATTAGTAAGTTTTTTAAAACAAGGTATTTTTTTTACTAATTTATATATTTTAACTTTTAAATTAGGTTTTTTATTTTTAGTAGGTCTAAATGGTGCAGATAATAATACTACTTTTTGGGCACCATAAATTGCTGCATAACTAATTGCTACTCTTCCACCAAAAGAATGTCCAATTAAAATTGGATTTTTTACTTTTAAGTTTGTTAAAAATTGATGCAAACATTTGGCATAATCTGTTGTAGACCAAAAACTATCTGGTTCAGGTGTTTTACCAAAACCTGGAAAATCTAAAACAATAATGCGAAAGTCTTTTTCAAATGGATGACCTATCATATCCATCATTTCAATATTTTGACCCCAGCCATGTAATAAAACAATAACACCTTTTTTGTTTACTCCATAATCAATATAATTTATATCTTTAATATCCATAATTCACTTCCAAACTTTTCAAGAAAATTATATCATATTTTATTTAAAAAGCCCATCATATATTTGTGAAAAATTATTTACCATTATTATTTCAATATTATCAAGTATTTCATTCATTAAATTTTGCACTTCACTGCCATTTGCCGATGGTACATATATTTTATTAATACCCATTTCTACAGCAGAAGTAATTTTTTCTTTTAAACCTCCGATAGGTAAAATATCGCCTTTTAAAGAAAGTTCACCAGTAAAAGCAATTGATGAAGGAATCTTTTTTTTATTAATTAGTGATAAAATTGCAACTGCAATACTTACTCCCGCTGAAGGTCCATCTTTTTTTAAAGCAGTTTCCATAAAATGAATATGAATATCTTGAGTTTTCAAATCAACATTATAATTACTTATTAAATAACTTATTACAACTTGCACGCTTTCCTTTAAAACTTCTTGAGCTCCACCAGTTATAATTATTTTACCAGTTCCTTTATATTTTGCTACTTCAATATGAGATAATTTTCCTCCCATAGTAGTGTATGCTAGGCTATTAACTATGCCACACGAAGAAACTTCAGGTAAATAGTTATATTCTTTATTTTCTAAATATTTATTTACATGTAAAATAGTAATATTTTTTACATCTTTTTCATAAACTATTACTTTTCTTATTAATCTATCTAAAACTCTTTTAAGTTCACGAACACCTGGTTCTTTTGTATAATTTAAAATAACATATTCAAGCACTTCTTTACTTAACCTCAAGTCTATGTTATATTCTTTTAAAATATTTCTAACTAAATAGTTTTTAGCAATATCTATTTTTTGAGATACTAAATAACCATCCATTTTAATAATTTCTAAACGATCTAGTAGTGTTAATGGAATATTTTCTTCATTATTTGCAGTTAAGATAAACATTACTTTAGATAAATCAAATGGTTCTTCAATATAATTATCAATAAAATATTTATTTTGAACATCATCAAGTATTTCTAAAAGCGTTGATGCTGGATCTCCCTTATAATCTTTAACCATTTTATCTACTTCATCTATTAAAATAACAGGATTATTTACTTTACATTTAATAATAGCTTGCATTATTTTACCAGGAGATGCTCCTAGATAAGTTTTTCTTGAGCCAATTAGTTCAGTTGAATCATTTAATCCCCCTACACTAATTTTATAAAATGGGCGATTTAAAGCTTTTGCAATAGAAGATGCAATTGAAGTTTTTCCTACACCAGGCATTCCTAATAAACATATTATTGGTGATGAAATATTGGGATTTTTTTTAAGTAAATAAACATACTCAATAATTCTATTTTTTACTTCTTTAAGACCATAATGACTTTCATTAAGTATAGTAGATACTTTACTAGTATTTAGATTAACTTCACAAGATTTATTCCATGGTAAATTTAAAACAGTATCTAAATAATTTTTAATTACACTACTTTCAGGACTATAATCTGAACATACTGCATATTTATTTATTTCATTATTTAACTTATATCTTGTTTTTTCATCTATTTCTAATTTATCAAGTTTTTCTTTTAATAAACTAATTTCACTTTCTTTTGTATTACCTAGTTCTTTATTAATTTCTTTAAGTTTTTCTTTTAAAATATATTCTCTTTGACCATTTTCAATATTTTCTTGTAAATGTTCATCAAGTTCCCTATCTATATGACAAATATTAATTTCTTCATTTAAATCATTTATTAAATCATTTGCCCTACTTAAAGGGTTTATGGTTTCCATATATGAAAGTTTTTTACTAAAAGGAAATGGTAAAAAAGAAGCAATAATATCAGTTAAATAATCAAGTGTTTTTAATTCATTAACATTTTTTAAAATGCTATTAGATACATTTTTATTTAGATTTATATATTCTTTTAAAAGTTCCGTTAATTTTCTTTTTGTTGCTGCTTCCTTTGTTTTAGAAAAAGTAGGCAAATCAATTATATTTACCATACATTTTAAAATATTTGTACTTTTATTTTGATAATATTTTTGGATACTTACCCTTTTTTCACCTTTTAATATAACTCTTAAATTATTATTAGGAAGTTCAACTTTACTTTTAATATTAGCAATAACTCCCACTTTAGGAAGATCCTCTATTGAAGGATCACTTTCTAAACTATTTTTAGGAGCAATAACTAATATTCTATTTTCATTATTTTTACAAGCTATCTTTATAATTTTTTTACTATGTTCATTACTTAAATCAATTTTTATTTCTTGATTAGGAAGAATAACAAGTTCATTAAGGATAAAAACAGGTAATAAATTATTCATCGGTTATCCTCCCTTCAAATTTAAGATTTATTATAATTATGAATTATTATTTTGTAAATATAAAAGACATAAATTTGACACTTTTTATTTAATAAAAAAATATGAAATATTTTCACCAATTTTGTTTCATATAAATTTATCTTTATTATCCATAAAAAATTTAAAATATGTTTTAACTGATGATATATCACTCCATTTTTTAGGAATAAATTTTTTATCATCTAAATCATAAATTAAAGCATGATCTAAATTTAAAAGAAATGGCGAATGTGTAGAAATTATAAATTGACAGTTATAAAATCTTGCACTATCTTCAATAAATTTTTTTAATTTTAAAGTATTTTCCGCAGATAAACTATTTTCTGGTTCATCTAAAATATATATGCTATTTTCTTTAATTTCTTTTTTCCAAAACATTAAGGAAGATTCTCCATTAGATTGTTCAATTATATTATTATTTGTAAGTCTTTAACGAATATATTTAGACATTGTCATTTTCTTTGCATCTAGACTAAGTTTAACTTCTTCATAATTATTTATTGATGATTCATCAGCATTATATTTATTTTCAAGCCACAATTTTGCAAGATCTTCTTGCGTAATGTTCATCAACAGCATTAAGTAGTTTAAAACTTTTTAAATATATCATAGATACCTCAACAAAAGTATACAATAATAAAAAATATAAACAAACATTTATATTATTTTATATAAAAAAATGCAATTTTTTTGCATCTTAATCATTTTTATTTTTAAATTCAAGTATTATAGGAGTACCTTCAAGATCAAAAGATTTTCTTAATTGATTTTCTAAATATCTTGCATATGAAAAATGAACAAGTTTCTTATTATTTACTTCAAATGTAAATTTTGGAGGTTTTATAGCACTTTGTGAAGTAAAATAAATTTTAAGTCTTTTACCCTTAAATGATGGTGGATTATGCATTTGAACACTTTCCATAATAACATCATTTAAACTACTTGTAGAAACTAACCTATTATGATTTTCATATGCTTTTATTATTTCAGGCATTAAAGTACCTAATCTTTTTTTAGTTTTCGCAGAAATAAATACTACTTTAGCATAAGATAAAAATTGAAATTCATTTTCAATAAGTAATTTCCATTTTTTTATTTCTTCATCAGGATTTTTAATTTCATCCCATTTATTAACAGCAATAACAATTGCTTTTCCAGCATCAATAATATATGAAGCAATATGTTTATCATGCTCAATTATTCCTTCTTTAGCATCAATTACAAGTACACATACATCACTTCGATCTATTGCTTTTAAAGAACGAATATAACTATATTTTTCAATATTTTCATATATTTTACCTTTTTTACGCATTCCTGCAGTATCAATTACTGTATAAGTTTTTCCATTATATTTAAATTTACTATCAACTGCATCTCTTGTTGTACCTGCTACATCAGAAACAATAAGTCTATCTTCATTTAAAATGGCATTAACTAAACTACTTTTACCTACATTTGGTCTTCCCACAAAACAAAATTTAATAGTATCATCAACATCCATTTTACTTTCAACTATATTCTTTTCAAAATAATCATTTAGCTTATCAAAACCCATATTATGTTCCGCAGATACTGCTATAATATCTTCAAAACCTAGTTCATAAAAAGCATATATATTATCATTTCTTTGTTTATTGTCAACTTTATTAACAACTACCAAAACTTTTTTATTAGATCTATGTAGCATACTTGCAACCATCTTATCTTCCGTACTTATTTCGCTAATTGCATCCACAACAAAAAGAATAATATCAGCTTCATCAATTGCAAGAGTAGCCTGCATTAATATATCTTTATTAAAATCTCCATTTTCAAGTGTAAGTCCACCTGTATCAATTAAATGAAATGATTTATCTTTTAAATTAACTGTTCCATAAATTCTATCTCTAGTTACTCCTGGAGTATCTAAAATAATGGATTTTTTTTCTTTAATTAGTCTATTAAAAATGGTACTTTTACCTACATTAGGTTTTCCTATTAGACATACAGTTTGCATAAATCCCCCTAACTACAATAATAATTTAAATCACTATATTTATCCCAATCTACTAAAAGTTTTCTATTGTTTTCATTATCTACAATACATGAATAAACTCGATTATTACTGCGATATATTTTAACTACTAAACTATTTAATACTTTATAATCAACATTATTAGTAATAACATTTTTACAAAGTCCATCTTCTATATAACCATTTTCATCACTTTTTGAAGAACCACAAGAATGTTCATATTTAATTGGATTAATAGCTTCTTCAGTTTCTAAATAACCACTTGTAATTAAAAAGCCAACTGTTTTAGTAGTATCTAACTCACTTTTATTATCTTCTCCCCATTTAGAGGCAGCTGATATTATTTCACCTAATTTATTTTTAAATAAATTTTCTTCCATTTTCTTTTTAACACCTGTAATACTTACAGTTCCTATTAATGATACAACAACAATAATAACTAATACTGCTAATATTTCTACTAATGTAAAACCTTTTTTATTCATAACTTTTTTCCTTTCTTAATAAGATTCGATTATTTTTAATATATCTTCTCGTCCCTTTTTAGTAATAGTTGAAAAAGGAACAAATACATCATCACTTGATAATTTTAAAGTATCTTTAATTAATTTATCTTGTTTAGCACGATTATTTTTTGTTACTTTATCATACTTTGTAGCAACTATTGTAATATTTAAATTATAATATTTTAAATAATTATACATAAGCACATCATCTTCAGTAGGTTTATGACGATAATCAATAAGTAAAAAAACTCTTTTTAAATTTTCTCTATTTTTAATATAATCTTCAATCATTAAACCAAACTTTTTTTGTTTATCTTTAGAAACACTTGCATATCCATAACCTGGAACATCTACTAAATAAAAATCTTTATTTACTAAATAAAAATTAAGTGTTTGAGTTTTACCTGGTTTTGAAGATGTATGAGCAAAGTTTTTTCTTTCAATTAATGTATTAATAAAACTACTTTTTCCTACATTACTTCTTCCTACTAACAAAAATTCATTCTTATTACTTTCTGGATATTGAGATACCCTTACAGCTATTACAGGTTCTTCAACTGATATAATATTCACAAAAAATCACCTAATTAAATTATAAATTAATATTAAAAAAATTGCAACCAATCTATTTTTTGAGTTTAGGTTTTTTATGAAAAATTTTTAAATATTTTTGATTAGTTTAT
>JBJFGY010000039.1:0-2610 GCA_051893155.1 Bacilli bacterium | reverse complement strand
AAAAAAATAAGTATTAAATATTATATTTATTTATTTATTATATTTATTTTATTATTATTTACATTTATATATTTATATCAATATAATGAAGATTTATTAGTTAAATTAATTGGTAATAGTTTTTATTATCGAGTTAATAGAATACTTAGTTATAAAGAAAGTTATCAAATGGATATGGCACTTACAAATATTTATAGCGTAAGTTTTATCAGAAATGGTTTTAATAAAATACTTTTATATATTCCAGAAGGTGTAACTGATTTTATCTTTGCTTTTTCAATAGGAAATTTTGGCTATTTAATGTTTTTTATTATAATTACTATATATTTATTTTTAATTTATAATTTATTTGGTTTAATAAAAAAATATAATGATAAAAAAACTAATTACTTAATAATTAGTTTCATTATAATGCTATTTTTTAATATTTTAATTAATGTTTTAATGAATATTGGTTTAATTCCAATAATTGGTATTACTTTACCATTTTTATCCTATGGAGGTTCAAGCCTAATATTATATTTTTTATATATTGGTATAATATTTAATTTAACTACTACTGATAAGTGTTAGGCACATAATATATCAACATTCAAATTTCTAAGTATTCTAACAGTATTTCTTAAAAATAATTTTATTTAAAAATTATCATTTTCTAATTTATTTTCAAGTAAATTAAGCACTCTTTTATAATGATTCATATCATATATATCAAAGCATATAAAAGGGGTAATGTTTTCATATTCATAAGATCCAGGTTCAAAAGTAATATGTTTTTCTTTAACACCTAGCCTATTTTCTTTATATTCTACATTTTCTAAAATTTTAAATATTTGCTTCAATGTTTCTATTTCCTCTTTACATTGTTCTTTTGTATAGTTGTTATATTTTTCATAAAAATAATAATCTTTTTTATCAATTAATTCTTTAATATATCTAAGAACTTCCTTATTAGTTAATAAATTTTGAAAAAACTTTTTAAACTCTAAATTCAATTCTTCTTTTCCGTATGAATCTAACTTTTCTTTAAGTTCATTATCTAGTTTTACATCAATATAATTATTTTTTTTGTATTCTTCAAAGTCATTTAATAATGAGTTATTAAGTTCAGTATTAAATTCAATATTTTGCAAATCAGGATAATCATCCAGTATATTAAAATATGAAGCAATACATTTTGCAAGCTGTTTTGCGTCACAATGTTTAACATTACCAATATCATTTGTTCTAGCATACGAAATAATACCAGTACCAGCAAATGCACCAGTTGTAACATTTTGAATAAAAATGTTTAAATCATAAACTTTTTCCATATTTAACCTCCATCATCAATTATATAATAACATAAAAGAACAAGAATTACTATCTTGTTCTTTCACTAATTTCAGGCTCTTGCAAAATTGATTGCAAGTAAACCTTTATTGCTTCTAATTGTGATTTGCTTAGTTGATCTAAATTCATACATCTTAATTGCTCAAATGTGTAATCAAAATCATAGATGCTACTTCTTTGGATAGCTCCATATTGTGCATCTTCTGGTCTTGGATAGAATTTATGAGTATCATATTCAGGATTATTTAAATTTCTATATACTGTTTTTCTTCCACTTGAATCATAATGAATATGAGAATGTGCACCACTGTATATATTTTTAAAATTATATACTTCAGCAGAGCCATCATAATTTTTATCAACAATTTGCATTTCATCATTTGGCGTAATATATGCTAATTGCATTTTTTCAACCTCCTTCCCCCATCTATATCAACACATAAACTATGTGATTGATAACTATCTACTATTGCTTGAAGTAAATCTTTATCTTTTTCTAAACCATAATATATACTATTTATATTTCCAATTTCTTCATCAAATTTAGATTTAAATAATTGTTCATACAAATAATCAATTTGTGAATTAATTATTCTATTCTTATAAATTGTACATAATGTTAGAAAAAACACTAAATTTTTTTCAGCTAATTCACTTTTTTCAACTTCATATATCAATTTTGATGATCTGATATTAGAATCAATTTCATCTGGAAAAAGGTCATGTAATTCTTTTTTTCTAGTTGATGATTGATGTTTTAAAAATTCACTAATATTTAATACAAATGCAATATCATCATCAACTAAATCTCTATATCTAAATTGTAATAAATGATTAATTTCATGCAATAATATACTGAAAAAATCCATAATCATTTGCTCAAAAGAAATAAAATGTAATTTGTATGCACAATCAAGCAAAGAAGTATTTAATACAATTTTTCTTTGCTCAGGGATAAATACACCATTACATTTTAAACTATCATTAAATTCAAATTTTTCAAAATATTTTTTACTTATTTCATAATAGTTAATAATTTCAAAAATATAATCAAGACTATTTAAAGAGTTTATATTATTAGTTGCTAAAAAATTACGATATTCCGTTAAAATTCTTCCTAATTCAGGATTGTAATTCATTAACATTTTAACCATAAACACCCCAACTAAATTAGTTTCTATGGTAACATACAAGTTATATGTTGTCAATTCTTTTGAAATCAAACTAAAAATAAAATTGAAAGTTCCCGATTTTTTAATAATGGGAACTTAGTTTCAT
>JBJFGY010000038.1:0-2665 GCA_051893155.1 Bacilli bacterium | reverse complement strand
TTTCATTACTATGTGTGCCTTGAACGAAGTGAAAGGAATGTGTGGTTATTATGAATGATAAAATAATAAAAAATATTGCAAATAATTTAAATGTTAGAGAAAATCAAGTTCAAAAAACTTTAGAATTACTTGAAAATGGTAATACAATACCATTTATATCTAGATATAGAAAGGAAGTAACTGGAGGTCTTGATGAAAATCAAATTAGACAGATTAATGAAGTCTATGCTTATGAACAAAACTTACTATCTAGAAAAGAGGCAGTTATAAATTTAATAAATGAAAAAGGTTTATTAACAGATGAATTAAAAGAAAAAATAATGAGTGCTGAAAAATTAGTTGAAGTTGAAGATTTATATAGACCATATAAAGAAAAGAAAAAAACTAAAGCTACAGATGCAATTAATAATGGATTAGAACCACTTGCTAAAATGATTATGTCATTTCCTACTAAAGGAGATATAAATGCACTTACAAGTAAATTTATTAATGATAAAGTTAAAGATGTAAATGAGGCTATTACTGGTGCTGGTTATATTATTGCAGAATATATTTCAGATAATGCTTACTATCGTAAATGGATAAGAAATTATATTTTTAAAAATGGTTTAATCGTTTCAAAAATGAAAAAAGATGCTGTTGATGAAAAAAAAGTTTATGAAATATATTATGATTTTAAAGAAAAAATTAGGGATATAAAACCATATCGTATTCTGGCTATAAATAGAGCTGAAAAAGAAAAAGTAATAAGTGTTTCAGTAGAAATAGATAATGATAAAATTATTTCATTTCTTGAAGAAAAAATTATTAAAAATAAAGATAGTTTTATAGTAGATATAGTAAAGAGTTCTATAAAAGATAGTTATAAAAGATTAATATTTCCTAGTGTAGAAAGAGAAATAAGAGCCCAACTTTCTGAAAAAGGTGAAGAATCCGCCATAAAAAACTTTTGTGATAATTTAAATAATTTACTTTTAACGCCACCAATTAAAGATAAAATAGTACTAGGTTTAGATCCGGCATTTAGAACTGGTTGTAAACTTGCAGTATTAAATCCGCAAGGAAAAGTTTTAACTATAGAAAAAATTTATCCTCATGAGCCAATTAATAAATATGAAGAAGCAAAGAAAAAGACAATTTGTTTAATTAATAAATATAATGTTGATATTATTGCAATAGGAAATGGAACTGCTTCAAGAGAAAGTGAAAAATTTATTATTGATGTGTTAAAAAATATTAACAGAAAAGTTGATTATATTATCGTAAGTGAAGCCGGAGCATCTGTTTATAGCGCATCTAAACTTGCAATAAGTGAGTTTCCTAATTTAGTAGTTGAAGAAAGAAGTGCAATAAGCATTGGAAGAAGATTACAAGATGCATTAGCTGAACTTGTTAAAATTGATCCTGAAAGTATTGGAGTAGGTTTATATCAACATGATGTTAATGATAAAAAATTAACTGAATCTCTTGATTATGTAGTTATGAAAGTAGTTAATGATGTCGGAGTAAATATAAATACAGCAAGTCCATCTCTTTTAAAATATATTTCTGGTATGACAAAAACTTATATTGATAAAATTATAAACTATCGTGAAAAACATGGAAAAATTTTATCAAGAGCTGAAATACTTAAGAATAAATTATTAAGTGAAAAAGCTTATGAACAAGCAATAGGTTTTATGCGTGTTGAAGGTGGAACAAATATTTTAGATACAACAGATATTCATCCCGAAAGTTATACTGTAGCTAAAAAAATTATGGATAAATTAAATATTAGTACCGAAGAAATTGGCAGTGAAAAAGTAAAAGATAAAATAAATAATGTTGATATTATTTCATTAAAAGACGAAATTAAAAGTGATGAGTATACAATAAAGACAATACTTTCTTCTTTTGCTAAACCACATCGTGATCCAAGAGATGAGATGCCTAAGCCTATTTTAAAAAGTGATATTTTAGATATTAAAGATTTAAAAATAGGTGACCATTTACAAGGAACAGTTAGAAATGTTGTTGACTTTGGTGCTTTTGTTGATATTGGTCTTCATAATGCTGGTCTTATTCATATATCAAAGATGAGTAAAAATTATATTACTCATCCAAGCCAAGTTTTATCTGTTGGTGATATAGTGGACTGTTATGTCGTGGATATTAACTTAGAAAAAGAAAAGGTTTCACTATCCTTACTTAGTGAAGATGAAAAGATAGATAATTAAAAATCTATCTTTTTTCATATACTTTATTGGTGATATTTTTGAATATAAAGAATGCTATCATAAACTTTTTATATGATAAAAATTATTTTATTTCTTTTTTCGAAGATAGTATATATATTTATAACTATGAAAGTATTATAAATCTTTCTGAAAATAAAATAACTTTAAAAATAGAAAATTTTACGATAGATATAACTGGTAAAAATTTAAAAATAATTCAAATGAATAATATTGAACTTCTTATAAAAGGTAATATTAAAAGTGTAGGTAAAGTATGAAAAGTCTTATTTTAATTAAAACAAAAAATTTAAATATAAATGAAATAGTTTTAAAATTAAATCAAATAAATGTAAATATATATTTATCTTATATAAGTGATGATTATTTATATTTAAAAATAGATTATTTAGATTATAAAAAAGTATTAAAATATTATAAATATTTAAATT
>JBJFGY010000037.1:0-2677 GCA_051893155.1 Bacilli bacterium | reverse complement strand
AATTCAATCGATTTTAGCTGATTGCTGTAGTAATCGGCTAAATTATTTCGTTCTTTGGTCAGTATATAGAGAAAATTGGAAATCGTGGTGTGCAGTTGCTTTTCAAAGGTATCTAAATAAGCTGATTTTTTCTGATGAACCAAGTCATTGATTTGTTCTTCTAATACTGTTAAAAATTTATCAATTTCGATCTTTTTTTGTTTTCTTTTTTCTAATTCTTTGATAAATTCATGAATTTCATTTTGTTTGATTGTTTCGGTTGTTTTTAGATACTTACAAAAATTTATAGTACCTCTATACTCTAAGTCTAATTGTTTGAAACAAAATTGGGTCAAAGGTAAGGCAAAAACGGTATCATACCATTTGTTTAATTGTTCTTGATCGAATTGTATCTGACTTTGAAGGCAAGCCTGATACAATTGGATAGCGGTATCTTGTTTTAATTGCTTTACTAGCTGTTTTAAATACAAAAAACGTTCTTCTGTTTGTTTTTTTAAGTGACCTTCTATTTGTTCGATTAGATCTTTTATATCTATTCCTATCATACTAGCCTCCCTTAAGACTATTCTTTTATTCTTTTTTTATTATATCAAATATACTCCGAAATAGCAATCACTTTCATTTTGAGTTTCGGTATTTTACGGATTTTTTTATAAGCTTATAATTCATTTTTTTATTTTTAGAAATTAGACCTCTTTTTTTACATAATTTTTATTTTATTTCATGCTCACGCAGAACATTCATCATGTTCTTTTTTTTACTATCAAGTTCCTTTAGTTCTTTATAGTTTTAATTTTAATTGTTTATATTCTTCTCTTATCTCTATTTCAAACCAATCTTTTATACCAGTATGAGCATGTTCTAGTATTTTAGATATTCCCTTTGATATTTGTCCATACCACACCAATGCTTTACTCTTAAGAGATTCACTTGCTTCAATAATCTTAATAACAAGTAATTTAACATTCATTTTTTCCGTTAATATTCCCAAATGAAGCATCACACATGTAAGTATTACATTAAGATTATTTATAGCTTTCAAACTTCTCAATCTAAAATTTTCAAAATCGTAGTTTTGCTTTTTAGATTTAAAGTATTCTTCAATTCTCCATCTAAGCATATATGTTCTAGCTATTTTTTCTACATCTTCTTTTGTCTTTATTGATAAATCTGTTAATAAATACATTGGATCATTTTCTTCATCTTTCCTATATATAATTACTAAATTTAAATTTTTATCTTTTATTTTAGGTAATTGTACTGTTGTATAGGAAATATAACAATCTGTATTTTCTCCTTTATACATAAGTTTTGTGTGTATTTTTCCTTTTCTAGTTGAGGCAACATCACTAACTAATTTCTTCTTTCCTTTGAACAGTAAATGCCTATTACCATCTAATCTAACAACAAATGATACCTCATTATCTATTGTTTCTTTAAATAATTCAAATGAATCATAACCCCTATCTTTGACTATAATGATTTTTGAATTTCTATTTTTCCTTATTTTATCTATAACATATTTTTCTGATTGCATAGTCTCAGTTGGACAACTTTTAAATCCTTTACTTTCAGTAGAATATATTTTTGAATACAAACTAATTGGTTGATATTCATTCCTTGATAAACCAACAATTTCACATACATGATAACCATTAACATATTTTTCTTGTTTACTACTAGCATCTCTTACAACACATAAATCTTCTAGTTTATTACTGTATTCCTTATTGATGTCAGAATCATCTTCAATTAATATTATCTCATCATCTGGTAATTGCTTTAAAGCAATATTAAAATAGTTTTCTTTTATAATATTAAGTTCTTCATTAGATAAAGCATTACAGTTATCACAAAGTCTTTCTATTGTATTTTTTAACTTAATTTTTTCTTTCAAAGCTCTAGCAATTTCACTAAATAATATACTATTAGATTTTTCAATGCCATAAAGCATCTCAGATACAAATTTAGTAGTAGGTTTATCTAATCCATTTGTAATTTTTTTAGAAAAATTCAAAATATCTCTTTTCATTTCATATGTATTTGTAGTAAAATTATTCATGTAAACACCTCCAAATATTTTGTTTAGTACTAATTTTAGTCTACAATTAAATTATACTAAATTTTGGACTTGTTTACATTATTTTATTAGCAAAAGGATGAAAAATTTTTATACATTTTTCATCCTTTTTAGTATCCACTTAAATTTTACCGGAACTCAAAACAACCAAACCATTTCTTTTTTTAAAATAAAAAATACGGATTATGATTCCGTATCTATTTTTGATAAATTTTTAAAAATTGTTGATATAAAGTTTGACACACTTCAGGATCCATCTCTGGTTGTTCTCGGTATGGGTTCACAATCCCAAGCTCTTCGTATTTTTCACTTCCTAATTTATGATAAGGGAGAAAATCAATTCTTGTAACATTTTGAATATATTTCTTTAAATACATATTGAACTGTTCAAGATAGGCTTCTTGATCCATAAGTCCTGGAACCACAACTTGCCTTACCCATACTTCTTTTTCTAATGCATTCACAACCTTCAAAAAACGAAAACTTTCATCATCAGAAGTACCCGTTAACTTTCGATACTCTTCCTGATCGACATGTTTTACATCAAACAAAATCAAATCCACCCAAGGCAAAAGTTCTTCATACTTTCCAATTCCT
>JBJFGY010000036.1:0-12102 GCA_051893155.1 Bacilli bacterium | reverse complement strand
TAAACTAATCAAAAATATTTAAAAATTTTTCATAAAAAACCTAAACTCAAATTTTTATTAATTTACAACTTTTAAAATTAATGGTATATTAATAATAGGTGGTAGTATGTCAGATAATATATTTTTTTCTATAGTTAGTTTATTTTATAGTATAATGCTTTTAATAATTTATTTTTCTAAAAAAAGATTAATTACGGAAGAAAATAATATCTATAAAAAATTAATTATTATTAACTTTTTTGGTTTAATTATTGAAATATTTCCTGCAACATTAGCAATAAGAATGTTAAAAGAAATTAATCCTAATATTGCAATATTTATTCTTAAATTTATATTATATTATTTTATTATATGGATTTTAGAATTTACGTATTATATTTATACTATTTGTATGAAAGATAGACTTAATAATAATGATGAATATATTAAAAAAACCAAGTTAATGCATAAAATTATTATCTTAATTATGATAGTTAGTATTTTCTTAGTAACAATATTACCATTATATATAAAAGGTGTTAATTATACTTATGGACCAAGTGCAAATTTAGTTTATTTATTAAGTGGAGCATTAATAATTTTTTGGATTTATCTACTTATTAGAAATTATAAATATATTAAATCAAAAAAATATACACCAGTTTTTTCATTTATTGCATTAGGTTTAATAACAATGACTACTCAATACTTTAACCCTGAACTAACATTAATGATACCTATGGAAACTTTTGTAACATTTTTAATGTATTTTACAATTGAAAATCCAGATATAAAAATGCTAAATGAATTATATAAAAATAAGGAAATTATGGAACAAAACTATGAAGATAAATATAATTTCTTATTTGAAATAACTCAAGAAAGTAGAAACCCTCTTAAAAATATAGAAACTGTTTATGCAGAAATTAAAGATGAAAAAGATATTAATAAAATTAAAGCTGGTATGGTTGCTATAAATAATATGGCTCAGCAACTTGATTTTTCAATTAATAATATTATGAATGTATCATCACTTGATGCCCAAAAATTAAATATTATTGAGAAAAAATATAATATTGTTAAATTATGTAGTGATTTAACAACTAAAGTAAAATTAGAAAACAAAAAAAATATTGAATTTAAATATACTTATCCTAAGGAAGATTTAATTTTATATGGTGATGATATGAAATTAAAACATATTTTGTATTCACTTTTAAATAATTCAATTGAAAAAACTAATAATGGTTTTGTAGAATTTAAAGTTAATACAATTGAAAAATATGATATATGTAGAATAATATTTACTATTAATGATAGTGGCCCTGGTATGACTATTGATAAAATAAATGAAATATTATCATCTACTGGTAGTTTAGATAAAAATGAGATAGATAATTTACAAAAGAAAGAATATAACGTTAAATTATGTCAAAAAGTTATTAAACTTATGGGTGGTAACTTAATGATTAAATCAGATATTGGAGTAGGAACTGAATTTCAACTTGTTATTGATCAAAGAGTATATCATGATAAAGATAGTAGTATCCTTTCTCAATATGAAAATATTATAAATGATTATAAAAAAGTATTAATAGTATCACAAGATAAAAAATTAATAACTAAATTAAAAAGTGCTTTAACAAGAAAAAATATAACTTATTCTGTATTATATTATGGACAAGATGCTGTTGATAAAATAAAATATGGTAAAAAATATGATTATATTTTAATATCAGATGAAATGGATGAAATGTCAGGTTTAGTTACTTTAAATAAAATGAAAGAAATAGATAATTTTAATATACCAGTTATAGTAATGCTTGATAGTAATAAAGAAAATATTAAAAAACATTATGTTGAAGATGGTTTTACTGATTATATACTTTTAAGTGATGTAAATAATGAAATAAAAAGAATAATAGAAAAATATTAGAAGTGTATCTAATATTTTTTTATATAACTTGCTACATTCAATTTATTTTAGTATAATTATTAAGAGGATTTGATTAAATGAAGAAAGTAATTAATAATTTAAAATATGTTCATAAAAAATATTCATTTTTATTACAACAATTAGTTTCAAGAGATTTTAAAGTAAAATATAAAAGAAGTGTTTTAGGTATTGTTTGGAGTTTATTATATCCAATATTAATGATGGCTGTTATGGCTATAGTTTTTTCAAATGTATTTAAGTTTTCAACTCCAGGCGTTAGTTATCTTGCATATTTATTAATAGGTCTAACTTATTTTAATTATTTTAGTGAAGCTAGTAATCTTGCAATGAGTAGTGTAGTAGGAAATTTTAGTTTAATCAATAAAGTATATATTCCAAAATATATTTTTCCTTTATCAAAATGTTTATTTGTAGGTATTAACTTTTTATTAACATTAATTCCACTTTATGTTGTAATTATTGCTACAGGAACTGGACTTTGCTGGCAACATATTTTATTACCTTATTCATTTCTTTGTTTATTTTTATTTACAGTAGGAATGGGATTTATTTTATCAACTATATCAGTATTTTTAAGAGATATGTTTTATATTTATGGAATTATAATTACTATTTGGACTTATCTTACTCCTATAATGTATGATTTAAGTGCAATAGGAAATACTACTTTACAATTTATAATGAAATTTAATCCTTTATATCAGTTTATTAATTTTGCTAGAACTATTATTTTATATCATAATATTCCTACTTTAGGTCAGTTCGCAGGTTGTGGTATTTCTGCTTTAGTAGTATTTTTACTTGGTATATTTATCTTTAAGAAAAAACAAGATAAATTTATATATTATGTTTAGGGAGGCATTATGGAAAAAAATAATATGATTGAAATAGAAAATGTTTCCATGAAATTTAACCTTGGTATTGATAAAGGTTTTTCTTTAAAACAATGGTTTGTTGATTTAGGTAAACATAAGAAAAAAGTTAAAAATGATTTTTGGGCTTTAAAAGATGTAAGTGTTAATATAAAAAAAGGTGAAGTTGTTGGTTTCATTGGATCTAATGGTGCAGGAAAATCAACTTTATTAAAGGTTGTAGCGGGCGTTATGAAACCCACTAAGGGAAAAGTTAATGCTTATGGTAATATATGTCCGATGATAGAACTAGGTGCTGGATTTGATTCTCAACTAACAGCCCGTGAAAATATTTATTTAAATGGTGCAGTTATGGGATACTCAAAAGAACTTATTGATTCAAAATTTGATGAAATAGTTGAATTTTCAGAATTAAAAGATTTTTTAGATGTTCCAGTACAAAATTTTTCATCAGGTATGGTTGCAAGACTTGCATTTAGCATTGCTACAATAGTTGAGCCAGAAATATTAATTGTTGATGAAATATTATCAGTAGGAGATATTGCTTTTCAAGCTAAAAGTGAAAAGAAAATGATGGATATGATAGGTGGAGGAACAACAGTATTATATGTTTCACATTCTATTAATTCTATAAAAAAACTTTGTGATAAAGTTGTATGGATAGAACATGGGGTTGTACAAAAAATAGGTGGTAAAGAAGTGTGTGATGAGTATATAAAATATATGGAAGGAAAGTAGTAGATTGAAAAAAATAGCATTTTATAGTAAAAATCTAAAAATTGGTGGTATGGAGAAAGCTCTTGTTAATCTTCTTAATTCTTTAGTAGATAAATATGAAATCTATCTTTTTTTGGAAGAAAAAAATGGTTCTTTACTTAACCAAATAGATTCTAAAGTTTTAATATTTGAATATAAAATGTCTAATTCAAAACTTATTTTTCTAAGAAAAATAATAAATTTTTCTAAACGAATATTATTTTATTTGAAATACCATAATAAATTTTATTTTAGTTGTTCATATGCTACATATTCAGTTATATGTTCTAAACTTGCATTAATTTCGTCTAAGAATAATTCAATTTATATACATAGTAATTATGCTCAAATGTATAAAAATGATATTGAAAAATTTAAAAATTTTTTTGAAAGTATATCTATAAATTGTTTTAAGAAACTATTATTTGTATCTAATGAATCAATGAATGAAACTATTAAATTATTGCCAAATTTAAAGGAGAAATCTTATGTTGTAAATAATTTGGTAGATGGAAATAACATTTTACGTTTATCAAAAGAAAAATGTAATATATTTAATAATAAGTATTATAATCTTTTATTTGTTGGTAGACTTGATAATACTTCTAAAAATTTTGATTTATTATTAAATACTTTTAAAGAACTATTAAAACTCAAAAAAAATGTATTTTTAACAATTCTTGGATCAGGATTGGATAAAGATTTAGTTGAAAATAAAATTAATAATTTAAATATTTCAAATTATGTTAAAATTGTTAATTCTGATATTAATCCATATAAATATATTATGAGTTCTAATGGATTAATTTTAACATCGCTTTATGAGGGATTCCCAGTAATTTATTTAGAATCACTAATTTTAAATAAGGCCGTTTTTACTACAATTCCAACAAGTGATGGTTTTTATGATATAAAAAAAATCTTTACTATTTTAACATTTGATGCTAAAAAAAATGCTAAAATAATAAACGATAATTGTGATAAAAAAGTAAATTATAATTTTGATTATAAAAAATATAATGAATTTATGTTAAATAAATTTATTGATGTAGTGGAGGGTTAATTATGCAAAAATATATTCATTATTGTTGGTTTGGTGGTAAACCATTGCCAAGACTTGCAAAAAAATGTATTAAGAGTTGGAAAAAATTTTTGCCAGACTATGAAATAATCGAATGGAATGAAAATAATTTTGATGTAAATATTACAAAGTTTTCAAAAGAAGCATACAATGCTAAAAAATGGGCATTTGTGAGTGATGTTGCAAGAATATATGCTTTAAAAAATTTTGGAGGTATATATTTTGATACAGATATGCTAGTAAAAAAAAATATAGATTATTTATTAAATGATGAAGTTTTTGCTGGTTGGGAATCAGAATATAATGTTGCAGTAGGTGTTCTTTATTCAAAAGAAAAAAATCATCCTCTTATAAATGAATTATGGGATGTTTATAATAAAATTGAATTTAATGTTGAAAGTATGTTTTCATTTTCAATACCTACATTATTAAGTAATATATTAAAAAATAAATATAATTTAAAATTTGATCATTTACATAATCAATTATTGGATAATGGAATTAAAATTTATGCAAGAGATTATTTTTATCCTATAAGTAGTGACCAGACACCTAATATGTTTACAAAAAATACATGCATGGTTCATTATTATATTGGCAGTTGGTTATCAAATAGTGATATTAAAAGAATTAAATTTCAGATGATATTTGGGAAAAATATTGGCAATTTTATTTTGAATTTTTTAGTAAAAATTAAACATCTAATAAAAAAAGTATTAAAAGTATTATTATATCCTATTTATAAATCAAAGAAAAACAAAGATATTCAAAAAGCATGTTCTATAGAATGCAATAATATATTAAAACAATTTGATACATTAAAAAATAGCGATTATATCGTTTTTTATAATCAAAATTGGTTAGGAACCAAAAATGCGACTAAAGAGTTATTTGAAAATACTATTGGTATAAGTGAATTGTTTTACGATAGTATTTTAAATACCATATATGATAAAGTAATAGAAAGCAAAACTAATTTGGTTATTTTTAGCGCTTTTGCAAAAGGATGGGATAAATTAATTAAATTAATTAAAGATTATGATAATAATATTACTATTAAAATTGTATGGCATGGTAGTCATGCAATGAATGTTGAGTCATACGATTGGGAAATGTTTGAAAAAATGTTTAAATTGTATAATGATGGTTTAATTGATAGTATTGGATTTGTAAAAAAAAGTATGTATGATTTTTATAAATTAAAAGGTTATAACGTAGAATTATTATTAAATACTGTTCACATAAAAAAACAAGCATTAATTAATAATGATATATCAAATAAAAATTCAAGTGTAACTAAAATTGGTTTATATGCATCAGGTGATAGATGGGTAAAAAATTTTTACAATCAGTTAGCTGCAGCAAGTTTATTTAAAAATGCTGAAATTGATTGTGTTCCGTTAGGAGAAAAGAGTTTAAAAATGGCTAGGATTTTTAAAATAGGTTTATCTGGTTTAAATGGTCCAATTCCACATGACGATTTATTAAAACGATTATCTAAAAATGATATCAATTTTTATGTTACATTTTCAGAATGTGCTCCGATGATTCCTCTTGAAAGTTTAGAACTTGGAGTTCCATGTATAACAGGTAATAATCATCATTATTGGGAAGGTACAGAATTAGAAAAGTATTTGATTGTTAATGAAAATGACAATATAATTAAAATTTATGAGCAAGCTGATTATTGCTTGAAAAATAAAGAAAAGATTATATCATTATATAAAAGTTGGAAAAAAGAATATGATAAAAAATCTAAAGAAAGTGTAAAAAAATTTTTAAATATTAAAAATTAAATGTGTTAGCTTTGTGTTAATATATATTGAGGTGGAGTAAAATGGATAATATAGATAAAAAAGAAGAAATTAGAAAATTAAAAAAAGATATTTATACTTATAAATTAATAAATGATATTTTGCAATCAGAAAATTTAGAATTAAAGAAAATAAACAATGGATTAAATGAGGCATATGATAAAAGTAATCAAGAATTATGTAAATATCAAAGATATTTTCCTTACATAGATAAATTTCGTAATTCATTTTTTTATAAATGCATAAGGAAATTACAGGGGTGATAAATTGAAAGATAACAATTTGTCATATTCTATATATGAACTAAAATATGGTTATGGGATTTATGATTTTATGCTTTCTGATGATGATAATATAGGAAGTGATGGTGAAAATTTAACAATTGTTATTCTATCTTTTAATCGAAGTGAATCAACTATTAGATTATTAGAATCAATTAGTGAACAATTAAGTAATTTTCATGGTAAAGTTTTAATAGCAGATAATAATTCAAATAGTATTGACATAAAAAAATTAAAAAAATTTATTAGTAAAAGTTCTTTAGATATAGACCTAGTATGTTTTGATAAAAATTATGGTGTTGCAGGTGGACGTAATCGAATTATTAATTATGTTAAAACTGATTGGTTTATGAGTTTAGATAATGATATTTATTTTATTTCAAATCCTTTAAGTGAAATTCAAAAAACTATTTCACTATTAGGATTAAAATTTATAAATTTACCATTAATTTCTGATGATCAAAAAACTATTTTTTCTAATGGCGGTTCATTATTTATTGATGTAGATAATTCAAATAATTTTTATCTTGGTGGTGGTTCAATGTTTAAACAATCAAGTATAGAAAATAATAATATTTTAAAACCAAGTTTATCAACTTTTTTGCTTGGGGGTTCTTCAGTATTAAATAAAGATGAGTTTATTCGCTGTGGTATGTTTGATGAAAATTATTTTATTGGATTTGAAGATATAGATTTTTCTATAAGCATATTTAATAAAGGTTTAAAAATAGGTAATTGTCCTATATTAAGTTTAGTGCATAATCATACAATAAGCTATGATAAAAATTCTTTAGAATATGAAAAGACAAGATTTAATAGTGGAATTTTAAAAAAATCTTCAGAATATTTTGAAAAAAAACACAATTTTAAAATTTGGAATGTTAATTTGGAAATGTGGATAGAGCAAAGGCAAAAAGAACTTGGTGTATATGATAAGAAAAATTTTAATAAAATTAATAAAGATAAGAAAAAAATTGCATTAGTTGTAGATGTTGAAGGTTGGTGTTTTTGGAATATTTCTCAAAGAATTAAAGAAAACCTAAGTGAGTTTTATGATTTTGAAATAATTCCTTTAGATATTATAGATAATAATGTTATTAAATTATTGTTTTATACTAAATCATTTGATTTGGTTCACTTTTTTTGGAGAGGTCATTTATCACTTTTTGATAGTTTTCAGGATTATTGTAATGAGTGTGGTATTAGTTATCAAGGTTTTATTGAGTTATATATAAAACCTCAAATAATAACGACGTCTGTTTATGATCATCTGTATTTAGATAATGTAGATTTTACAAACAAAATTTTAAATGTATGTAAAAATTATACAGTTTCATCTAAAATGCTTGAAAAAATATATATTGAAAATAAAAAAATAATAAAAAAGCCACAAATGGTTATTACTGATGGAGTTGATTTAAATTTATTCTTTCCGATGAACCTAGATAGATTATTAAATAATAAAAAATTAGTTATTGGCTGGGTCGGAAATAGTGCTTGGTCAAATGAAATAGAAGATTTTAAAGGTTTTAATACAATAATAAAACCAGCAATTCAAGAATTAATTGATGAGGGATATCCCATTATTAGTTGTTATGCTGATAAACAAGAAAAAATGATTCCATATGAAGAAATGCCTGATTATTATGCTAAAATCGATATTTGTTTATGCGCATCAAAAATGGAAGGTACTCCTAATCCTATTTTGGAGTCTATGGCTTGTGGAATTCCCATAATAACTACGAATGTTGGAATTGTTTCTGAAGTGTTTGGAAAAAAGCAAAAAAAATTTATTGTTAATCAAAGAACTAAAGAGGCTTTTAAAGAAAAAATTATAATGTTGTTAGAAAATAGATATATATTAAAAGAATTAAGCGACGAAAATTTAAAAAGAATAAAGTCTTGGGATTGGAAAATTAAAACAAATGGATTTAAAGAATTTTTTGATAAAAATTTAATAGACAAATAAAATATTATAAAAAAGTATTTAAAATTATTTAATATGCTTTTTTATTGAAAAATTATTTTATAATGAAAGCATTTTTTTATCAAATTTGTGAGGTGTTAATGAAAAAAATAAAAAATATAATATATGATATACTTAGTAGTTTTATTTTACCATTGTTAACGTATATAACTTTTATTAAAATGGATATTATTATATCATATAATATTTTATCATTTTGTTTTTTTGTTCTGTTGATAATAATTTATAAAAAATATCTAGTTTTTAATGATAAATATAGTAAGTCGTGTTTAATAATTTCAATTATTTTTTCAATTCTTATAATAATGGGTAGAAATTTTTATGCATATTATAATGTTTATAATGTTGATATTTGGAAAGAAATATTTACTATAAAAAATATAATTTATTTATTTGGTTTAATACCACTTTTTTACATTATTATTCGTACTATTATGAAACAATTATTAAGTTTTACTAATAAAGCTAAATATAATAGTAAATATAACAAAATATTTATACTGGTTTCATTTTGTTTAATGATTAGTGTGTGGACAATATATTTATTAACATATTATCCGGGAACATTATCTCCTGATTCTATTAGTGAGTATTCTATGCTTGTTAATGGTCTTAACATTACAAGTGATCATCATCCTGTCTTTCATGTCTTATTTATGGCTTTATTTTATAATATTGGTTTTAAAATTTTTAGTAGTCCAAATATTGGCGTATTGTTTGTGTCAATTGCTCAAATGATTATTATGGCGTCTATTTTTACATATTCATTATATTTTTTGAGAAAACGGAATTGCCCAAAATTAATTCTTTATACTTTATTATTATTATATTCATTTAGTCCAATATATGGATATTATAGTATAACAATGTGGAAAGATGTTTTGTTTGGAGGATGTCTTTTATTACTCACTATTGAATGTTATAAAATATTTGAAAAGAAAGAAAAGTTACAATTTAAAGATTTAATCTCATTTATAATTATTTCAATTTTTACTGTATTTTTTAGAAATAATGCTATTTATGCTTATATAATACTGGCAATCATATTATTAATTATTTTAAAAAAATATTATAAAATATTTTCAATTTCATTTTTAATAGTTATTATGTTATTTGTTTTTGTAAAAGGTCCTTTATTTAAGTATTTTGATATTAATAAATCTTCAACTGCGGAATATATTGGTATGCCTATACAACAAATTGCAAGAGTAGTAATAAAAAATGAAAAGTTATCTGATAATGAATATAAAAAAATAAATAAGTTAATTCCAATATCAATTATACCTAAAGCTTACAATCCAATAGTATCTGATGGAATAAAATTTAATTCTAATTTTAATATTGAATCATTTAATAATAATAAATTAGCATATGCAAAATTATATTTAAAAATATTTTTTAAACATTTTCCAACTGTTACAGAAGCTTATTTTATAAGTACTCTTGGTTATTGGTATCCAAATGTTATTTATCCATCTATATTGAATACTATTTGTGAAAATGATTTTGGAATATATATAGATTCTAAAACAAATGAAACTATTAAGAATATTCTTTCAAATAGTGAATCAAGGGATTTACCATTATTTGGAATGCAGTGGAGTATTGGCCTTTGTGTTTGGTTAATTTCAATTTTAGTAGTTTGTTTTGTAAAGAAAAATAAAATTAAAGGATTAATTCCATTTTTACCTTGCATAACAATATGGTTAACAATGCTTATTGCATCTCCAGTATGGGGAGAATTTAGATATGTATATGGATTATTTACAAGCCTTCCATTTTTAATTGGTATTTTCTTTGTTAATGATAGTCAGGTAAACAATGACAAAAATTAAAGTAATAAGTCTATTTAGAACATTAAAACTAGTTGGAACTGATGAAAATGTAATATATGAAGAAACGAAAAAATTATTAACAAATAAAGAAGAATATGAAAAAATGAGTAAAGCATCAAATCCATATGGAGATGGACATGCAAGTGAAAGAATAGTAGATGCAATAATAGAGAAATTTAAAAAATAGAATATAAAATTTCTATTTTTTTTAATTGTAATTTCAACAAAATATAATTAATAACACGTTTTTATATTTTAAATGTTACAAAAAATTTGCTATAATATATGTGTATTATAAAGGTGGTAATATGCAAAAGTTTGTTAAAAAAATTATTTCAATTATATATGGATTATTATGTTTTGCCATAATCTTATTATGTGTTATTTTTTTCCCATATAAAGATGTTAAATCATTGATATTTTCTATTATATGGATAATAGTTTTAATTGGTACTATCTTTTTTTATAGGAAGAGAATTATTAAAAAAAAATTATTTTATATAATAATGCTATTATTTTTATTTTTGGGAATAGGTATTAGATTATATTTTATAAATGGATTAAGTTTTAATTTAGCATCTGATTTTAAACTAGCATTTGATAGTGGGAAAGAAATTGCTAATGGATTAATTCCCTCACAAAGTCATTATCTTTCATATAATGGTTATTTTTATATTTTTTCGTGTTTAATTTCCATTATTTTTAGAATATTTGGTGTTTCAATAAATGCAATATTATATACTAATCTAATTTTACAACTATTAAGTTTATATTTCCTTTATAAAATAATATCTATGAAATTTAGTAATGAAACTTCGATGTTTCTAGTAATATTATATTTTCTTTTGCCATCAATAATTTGTATTAATCTTTTGGTTACTACTGAAAACCCATTTTTATTAATGATGTTTATATGTATATATATTTCTTTAAAGTTATTAAATAAAAAAGAGTTAAAAATAAAAAATTTTATGTGGTTCATTTTTTTAGGAATATTATTGAGTTTTACTAATTATATTCGTCCTGCTATAACTGTTTTTTTAATCGCTTTTTTAATATATTATATTCTTAATTTAAGTAAATTTAAGGAAATTTTACTTATTATAATATTATTGATTTCTTATTTATTAAGTAACATTGGATTTAATTATTTAATTGAATATGGTTTAAAAGAAAATATAAAATCTGGTGCAATGGGATGGGGAATTTATTTTGGAACTAATTATGACTCTGGTGGAATGTGGACTGAAAAAGATTCAATTTTGGTTTTTAATATATTATCTGACGAAACCAAGGGAAATAAAGAATTAATAGATTTATCTTGGAAAAGATTAAAAAGTTATGGATTTATAAAAAATGTAAAATTTTGTATTAAAAAATACAAAAATTTGTGGGCTGAAAATAATGGCGTTTATGATTTTGTTAATGATTTAGTAGATTATGATAATTCTACAATATCTTTTTCAAAATATGAAAATATTTTTGATTTGTTTGGATGAAATCCAAACGAATAAAACCACGTGCTATGCACGTGAGAACT
>JBJFGY010000035.1:0-12170 GCA_051893155.1 Bacilli bacterium | reverse complement strand
TTTTTTTCTTGTTTTTATCTCAAATCGGGAACTTTCAATTTTATTTACGCTAAAATTATACATTCCATCATTAATTGACATACTAAAATTATAATAAATATCAAAACAATTAATTTTTATTAATATTAATTTTTATAAAAAGAAATTATTTATTTATTAATTCATTTACTTTAATAATTATAAAATTTTTAGTATTATTAAAATCCATATCTAAAGCAATAGATAATTCATTATAAAGATATTTTTCAGCTAATCTAAAATATGTATTATCTTTATCACTAATTTTTTTATTATTATTTAGTCTAATATTATTTCTTAAATATGTAGTTTTAATTATTTTAATTAAATCTTCATGATTACCATTATATATCAAATCTTTGTATACTCTTTCAATATATTTATCATCAATATTATCAAGTGGTTTAATATTAGGTATATTTTCTATTAATTGATTTGCTTTATCATTACTAATAACACTACGTAAATAACTTATATTATTATTAATTGGTACTTTTATTATCAAAGAATTATCATCAATTGGCACTAAAATATAATAATATTTATTATTAACCTGATTAAATTTTATTTCTTTTACTTTACATACATCCCTTTTATAAACAACATAATCATTTTCTTTATACATTTTATCACCTAATTTATATTTTTATCTATATTTAATATTATATTTTTTAACATTTCTGCAGTATCTTCCACGCCAAGCTTATCAACATTAATTGCTAAATCAAAATTTTCAAAAGAATTCCAATCCTGATTTGTAAAGTGTTTATAATGTTTTGCTCTTTGTTTATTAATTTTAAATATTTCTTTTTCAGCATTATTTTTAGATATTCCATAATATTTAATAGTTCTTTTTATTTTTGACTTCATATCTGAATATAAAAATACTTTTATTGTATTCTTTTTATTTCTTAATATAAAATCAGCACATCTTCCTACTATTATGCAGGACTTGTCATTGGCTATGTTTTCTATCACTTTAGCTTCTGCTTGAAATAATTTATTATCAGTAGAATAGTATATATTTGATTTTGTTCCTTGTTCTTCATTTAATTCAATATATTTAGGATTATAACCAAACTTTTCAGCTGTTAAATAAATAATTTCTTTATTATAAAATTTAATTCCTAATTTTTCTGCTAATAATTTACCTACAAAATGTCCACCTGAACCATACTCTCTTGATATAGTTATTACAACTTTATTTTTTAATAAACATTTATTATTATTTATACTTTCATTACTTTTTATAACTTTATATTCTAATTCACTTATTTTTTCAAATTCAAATTTTAATAATATAATACCTAAAATAAAAGCTAAAACATCAGCTACAACAGCACTCCATAACATTGTTACTACGCTTTTAGATAAAGTTACTATAATTATAATTGATGGAACAAAAAATATAACATCTCTTGAAAGAGCTAATAATGTTGATTTAAAACTAGAACCCATAGATTGTAATATAATTGATATAGATTTAGTCAAACAAGTTAATATAATTCCACCCATAAATATATTTAAACAATACTTTGCATACTCTATGTATTCTGGTGAATTACTACCTCCAAAAATATTTATAATATATGTTGGGCAAAATTCAAATAAACAAAATGATAATAATCCAATAATAGCATTTATAATTAATATATATTTTACAGTTTGCTTGACTCTCCCATTATTGCCAGCACCCATATTATAACCTATAATTGGCATTCCACCTAATGAAATACCAACTACTATAGATATAACAATTCCAAATACTTTCATACAAATCCCAATTACTGCTAGTGGAGTTACAACACCAAAAGCTTTACCAGTTGAAGCATAAGTATTATATCCATATTTTCCGACAATATTATTAGCAACAGCAATTATTATTACAATAGAAATTTGTGTTATTAATGAAGCTAAGCCTAAAGACAACAATTTTTGGCATATATCTTTATCAATTTTTATAGAATCTTTGCTAATTTTAAAATGGTTTGATTTTTTTAAATAAATAATGCTAACTGTAAATGTTAATATTTGCCCAATTATTGTAGCAAGGGCTGCGCCTTTAACACCTAATTTAAATATAAATATAAATACTGGGTCTAATACGATATTAGATATTGCTCCAATAATTGTAGCAACCATAGCATATTTAGGACTTCCATCACATCTTATTGTAGCATTTAATCCTTGACCAATAATATAAAATGGCAATCCATAACAAATGATTCTTAAATAATCTTTAGCATATGTATAACAAATCACTTCATTAGGATTTCCTCCAAATAAATTTAATATTTGTTTATTAAATACCAAACCTATAATTGTTAATAATATTGAAGAACCAATTAATAATATAATTGCATTTCCAATACTCTTATTTGCCTTTTCTTGGTCTTTTGAACCTAATGATAAGTTAAATACTGCTGCTGCTCCATCACCAATTAATAAAGCAAAAGCTAAAGATATTACTGTAAATGGATAAACAATATTTGTCGCAGCATTACCAAAAACACCAGCATCACTCCACCCAATAAATATTTGGTCCACTATGTTATATAATGCCGCAACAATCATACTAATAACACATGGAATTGCATATATTTTAATTAATTTTCTAATTTTTTCTTTTCCTAAATCTAAATTTTTCATATGTAATCACCCTTTCTTAAAAAAAAATAGCAAATATATCAACTGGTTTTACCACGATATATTCGCTACACGTTGCATTAAAATTATATCAAATTTAATTTTTTTTTGTAAGTTTTTTAATTTTATGAATTAAATAATTTATATATTTACCTTGTTAGTTTATAATATTTACATCTAATTTTATATTTATTAAACTTTTAAATATTGACTTATTATTTCATAAGAAATATTTATTTCTATTACTCCAAAAGCTCCAGGACCTAAAGAATATTTTTCAAATGTAAAAACTAAGCCATTTTTATCAAAATACCAATTTCCAATTTCAAACATATTATTTTTAACAATATCTTTCCAATTTTCATATAACTCATCATAATCACGATTTTCAATATCATTTATTACATAATTATAAATAATTTCTTCAGTATTTTCTGTTGTTATAAAAAAAGAAAAATTCAATATATCACCATTTTGAACATCAAAGACATAACCATTTATAGATGACCAACTCACACCACCCATATCGCCAGACATAGTATAACTAATAGAACAAAACTCTTTCGTTATTTTTTCAGTAGAAAATAAATAATTAACCCCTATATTCATACTTGTTGTTGTATCATTATATTGTTCAATAATTTCATTGGTTTCATTTTTTAAATTATTCCAATCTTTATCTGAAATACCTGTTAAATAATTAACTATCTTATTTTCAGAATAATTATTTGTTTCACTAATTGGTAAGTTTCTCTTATTTTCAATCAAAACTAAGCCATTATTATTTTTTTTACTATATATTTCTTCAACATAACTAATTTTAAAATCATCAACAATTAAATTATTTACATCCTTATTTTCAGTTATATTATAATTTAAAAATTTATAACTTAACAATAAAATTATACATAAACATAATAAAACCAATATAATTAGTATTATTATAGTTAACCATTTATTATTTTTTTTCATATAGACTTCACCTTAGTCTAAATATATCATATAAATTAATTATATAATAATAAAAATATATAATTTTACAAAAAAAATTAATATATTGTAAATAAAAATAATTTAAATATAATTGATTATTATTAGTTATTTACCACAGCATTGCCTATATTTTTTACCAGCACCACATCTTCTAAATTTGTACATTTTCCAGTACTTATACCTTTTGTAAATCTTTTTATTCATGCATTCATATTATTTTTCATCTCTTTTAATCCCCACTCATTTATAGCTGGAAGTATCCAAAAAGGTATCTAAAATTCAAAAATTGACTTTTATTCAATAATTTTTAGTATTTAATTTATACTTGTAATTAATACTTTGATTTGTTTTTTATAATATATTTATATAATATTAAAAAGCCCGCAATCCAAAATGGAATTGAAAATAATACATATAAATAATTTTCTTTTTGCTTAACAATTCCAATAGTCCAAAATGAAAGAAAACCAAACCAATATATTAAGAATATTATTATATATCCTTTGTAGAATAATTTTTCTAACTGATAATTTTGAAACACTTTAGATATCACTAATCCTAAACTACATAAGCCACAACCCATGAATGGTAAAAAAATTAATTTTGATGTCAAATCTGAAAGTTTTAAAAAAATAGTTAAAAGAATTATACACATTATAACAACTGTAATAATTGAAATAGAATTTTTTAGAATTTCATAAGATTTTATAAAATTTGTCTCATCTATTTCTTTGTCATTCGAATGCTTTAATTTAATTTTATATATCAAATCATATATAATTGCATAAAGTGAAACAACGCTAAATATTCCCCCATAAATCTTTTGATATCCCTTAAACATTAAAATACTTAAAAGACCCGATAATAATATTATATAAATTATTGGCAATAAAAATATATTTTCAAAATTTCCCATTGGAGAATAATAATTTAGCCAATAGCTCTTTCTTTCTTTAGGTAACCAAATTTCATTTGTTCTTTCTAGAATTTCATAAATATAATCATGCGTCTTCAAAACAAAATAGTATGAATTTTCTGTCAGATCAATTTGATTGATTCTATAATTAAACTTTTTCCCTTTTTTACTAAAAAAAATAGCTTCTCCATTATCAATTTTATTCAGATATACTATTTCTTTTTTAGGTGGTAGAATAATATTCAAAAAGAATCCTATCCAACAATACAAAGAAATACCAAAGAAAAATATACCAAATATTATTAAAATGCCATTCCTAGAAATGCATTCATATAGCATGTTTGAGTCTTTAATATCAAACATCCCAGAAAAATATGTCATTAATAATCCAATGGCACCTAAAACACTAACAATTATTAATCCTCCAGTCGAGAAATACTGTTGTCTAATTTCTTTTCTTTTTAAATTCAAATTCATAATACCATTTCCTACATTAATATTATACCATGGTTATTTAAACAAAAAGATACATCGTTAAAAAATAATGTATCTTTTTTATCAAAATTAACTCTTAATTTTTTTGTTTCATGGTATACAAAAGGTATTTAATTCCATTTTCATCCCTATTTTCAAAATTCAAATCTGTGCAATCCCTTATTTTATCTTACTTTCCACAGCATTGCTTATATTTTTTGCCTGAACCACATGGACAAGGATCATTTCTACCAACTTTTTTTACTTTAATTGGTGCTGATTTTAATTTTTCTTTGCCATCATTAGCATTTCCTTTTAAAGTTTGTTTAACTTCAGTATTTTGTCTAATTTCAGCTTTTAAAAGAAACAAAGCAATATCATTATCTATTTTATCTAATAATTTATCGAATAATTCAAAACCTTCCATAGTATATGCTTGTACTGGATTAGTTTGACTATATCCTCTTAAACCAATACCTTCTTTAAGATGTTCCATTGTATTCATATGTTCTACCCAATTTGAATCAATGACGCGAAGAGAAATAGCTCTTTCAAATTCATTTTTTATTGGAAGTCCATTAACCTTCTTTTCATAGTCTTTAATAACTAAATTTGAAATATAATCTGAAATTTCATTATCCTTTAAATCTTTAATATCATTGTATTTTAAATTTTGACCTTTTAAAAAATTTGTATTAACATATTCAACAATTTCTTTGCGATCATTTTCAGTTAAATGTCCTTCAGGCTCTATATGATTTTCACATAAAGTATTTATCGTTTCTTTAAATGTATCTATTACTTCTTCACTTATATTATCATTATCTATAATTTCATTTCTCTTATTATATATTATTTCTCTTTGTTCATTTAATACATTATCATAATCAAGCAAACTTTTTCTTATATCATAGTTGTTTCCTTCAACACGTTTTTGGGCAGTTTCGATACTTTTAGTAAGAGTTTTACTTCTTATAGCCATTCCATCATCGACACCTAGAGAAACAAGCATATTTTTTATTCTATCTGTACCAAATCTACGCATTAAATCATCTTCAAATGAAACAAAAAACTGACTCATTCCTGGATCACCTTGACGACCAGCTCTACCACGAAGCTGATTATCTATTCTTCTTGATTCATGACGTTCTGTACCAATAACACATAATCCTCCAAGTTCTTTTATACCTTCACCAAGTTTAATATCTGTTCCACGACCAGCCATATTTGTTGCAAGAGTTATTGCACCTTTTTCACCAGCATGGGCAATTATTTCTGCTTCTCTTTCGTGATTCTTAGCATTTAGTACTTCATGTTTTAATCCTGCTTTTTTTAATAATCCACTTAAATGTTCATTTGATTCAACAGAAATTGTACCAATCAATATAGGACGTCCTACATTATGAATTTCCTTAACAGTATCAATAATAGCTTTATATTTGCCTTTTTCTGTCGCATAAACAAGGTCTGGTAAATCTTCACGAATTACAGGTTTATTAGTAGGAATACATATTACATACATATTGTATATATTTCTAAATTCTTCTTCTTCTGTTTTTGCAGTACCTGTCATACCAGATAGTTTATTATACATTCTAAATAGATTTTGAAATGTAATGGTTGCCATTGTCTTTGTTTCAACATTTATTTCAACGCCTTCTTTTGCTTCAATAGCTTGATGTAATCCATCAGAGTATTGTCTTCCTTGCATTAATCTACCAGTAAACTGATCTACAATTATTACTTGTCCTTCTGATACAACGTAATCAACATCTTTAGCAAAAGCAAAATTAGCTTTTAAAGCTTGATTCAAATGATGAACTAAGCCAGCATTATCTATATCATATAAATTTTTTATGTTTAAAAGTTTTTCAATTTTTTTACTTCCTTCTTCAGTTAATGAAACACTTTTTGTTTTTAAATCAACTGTATAATCAGTATCTTCTTTTAAATTTTTTACTGCTCTATTTGCTTCAATATATAAGTTATTAGAGTTTGCTTTACCACCGCTTATAATAAGAGGTGTTCTTGCTTCATCAATCAATATTGAATCCACTTCATCTATAATACAAAAATTTAATGGTCTTTGTACTCTATCTTCGCCCCTTACAACCATATTATCTCTTAAATAGTCAAAACCAATTTCATTATTTGTTGAATAAGTTATATCACACTTATAAACTTCCTGCTTTTCTTTCGGAGTCATATCCCTTAAATTAACCCCAACTGTTACCCCTAATAAGTCATATATTGGTTTCATCCAAGTTGCATTTCTTTCAGAAAGATATTCATTTGTAGTTACTACGTGAACTCCTTTTCCAGTTAATGCATTAACATAAGCGGGTAGAACTGTTGTTAAAGTTTTTCCTTCTCCAGTTTTCATTTCTGCAATATTACCATAATGAATTGCTAAAGCGCCTATTACTTGAACTTTAAATGGTTTTTCACCTATTCCACGATAGCAAGCCTCTCTAGCAAGAGCCATAGCCTCAATTAACATATCTTCTAAAGTTTCATTATTTTTTAGTCTTTCTTTAAATTCCTCAGTTTTATTTTTAAAATCTATATCTTTTAATTTTGACATTTGTTCATCTAATGCAAGAATTTCATCTGCCATTTTATCAAACCTTTTTAATTCTTTATATTCATTATCTAATAATTTTTTTAAAAAACTCATATTTTCACCTTCTTTGTTATTATATCAAAATAAGCAAAATAATAAAAGGCTTAATATTTATAAGCCTTCCTTTTATTTAACATTTAATATTCCGTATAATCCATCTTTTCTTTTATATAAAACTGAAACACATTCTTCATTAATGTTTTTAAATGCAAAGAAATCGTGATTTAATAGTTCCATTTGCATTATTGCTTCATCCTCATCCATAGGTTTTATATCTAAATCTTTTCTTTTTACAATTTTTTCATCATTTATTATTTCATCTTCATAATCTAAATTCATTTCAAAAGATGGAACATTTTTATAATGATTATTTAATCTTGTTTTATTTTTTCTAATCATTCTTTCTAACTTATCAACGACTAAATCAATTGATGCATATAAATCTTCATTACTTTCTTCAGCTCTAATATAAAATTTAGATGTTGGAATAGAAACTTCAATTGTTTCTAAATTATTTTTTACTCTTATTAAAACACTGCATTTAATGTCATCACTATTTTTAAAATATTTATCAAGTCTTGTAAGTTTCTCCTCAATATAATCTTTTATAGCTTTAGTAACCTTAATTTTATCTCCTCGAATTTGTATTTTCATTCTATCATCTCCTTGTAATTATTATAACATTTCATAAATAAAAAAACTACTATACAGTAGTTAATTTTAAAGTTTCAACATCTTGAGCCTGTAAACCTTTAGCAGTTTCTATTAATTTAAAATTTACTATATCACCTTCATTTAAGGTTTTATATCCATCTTTTTTTATTACAGAGTAATGAACAAAAATATCCGATAAGTTTTCACACTCTATAAACCCATATCCTTTCTCATTATTAAACCACTTTACTTTTCCTTTCATTTTTACACCTTCCTTCAAGACTAAATTTACCACTTAAATTGGTGTATATCAATAAAAAGAATATGCCAAAATTCGACAAAAATAGGGTTAAAATAGAATTTTTTTAAGATAACTTAGTATAATAATTTTTTACAATATTTATCATATATTTTTCATATTCAGAAATTATAAAGACATTATTATTATTAAATTTTTTAATAATACTTTCGTTATTAGAAAGAATTATTAGATTTTTATGTAATTTTGTATTTATTAAATATAATAATTCTTTTGAAGATAGTTCATTTGTATTTAAGGATAGTACTTTTTTTGTATTATTTCTAGTAATATATAAAAATGTTAAATATTCATTTCCTAATAGATATGAATCATTTTTAGTAACATTTAAAAGACTATAATCCTTTAGATACTTAATAACTGAAATACTTAGGTCAGAAAATATTTCTTCAAGTTTGTTTAGATCATTTATAGAAATATTTCCATTATGAATAATTATTTTACTATTTTTTTTAAATAAACGTTTTAATTTGTTTTTTTTTAGAAAATTATTATATTTTATTTCAAATTCATTTTTATTATAAATAATTCCATTATTTAAAGTATTTTTACTGAATTTTTGTTCATAAAATAAACCATTTGAATATTCAATAACTTTATTTTCAAAGATATATACTATATTATATAATTTCATTAGGTTTTAAATTATAAAATATTTCTGGATCTATTGATTTACCTTGTTCATATACCTCAAAAAGTAAAACATTTTGATTAGAAACTATTTTATTTGAAGTAGCTTTACCAATAATTGTTCCTTTTTTTATTTCTTCGCCTTCTTTAACAACTACATCTTTTAAAGAATAATAAAATGTAGTTAAATTTTCACTATGCATTATTTCGATAACATTACCTAATATTTCATCTTCTTTTATACTTTTTATTACGCCATCATAAACTGATACGACATCAAATTCTTCCTCACAAGCATAAAGAATTCCTGAATTAGGCATATAAGTACTTTGATATGAAATTAATGCATTAGTCTGTTTTTCAGAATCATAATCTTTACTATAATATCCTGATTTTACTTGCACTTTTTCACTTAAATAAGGTTTTTCAAAATCATCCTCCATAGTTTCACTTAATACATTTTGAGTTACATCTTTCATTAGTGATTTTGAATAATCATAATTTGTAACATTTTTTAGTAGTTGATTATTAATTATTGAAACACTAAAAAAGGTAACTAAGATAATCAAAATATATATTGTTGGTAAAACAAAACTTTTTAATTTTTTCTTTTTCATCATCTATCCTCCTATAAAAAAGTATGGATAAAATAAATTAAATTATACTAGTAATATTTACACCTTGATAATAATATTTTAATATTTGTTCATAGTTATAACCTTTTTTTGCAAGATAATTTGCACCATATTGACTCATACCAACTCCATGTCCATAACCATGGGTTGTAATAATTACTTCATTTGATATATTTATTGTAAAATCAGTAGATCTTAAATTTAGAATTTTTCTAAATTCTGTACCTTTAAAAGTTTTATTATTTATAGTTATTTCATTAACTCTATTACTTTTTGAACGTGATATATTATTAATTATAATATTTTCACAATTTATATTTAATTTTTTACAAAATTCTTGTTGAGAAAATGTTACTTTTTTTTCAAAATTGTTATTTTCTATTTCATCTAGTGAAGAAACACTTTTTAAATAATCTTTATTTTCATTAAATACTTGCATACTATCCTCCGTATAACCATTGCTCATAGCAAAATAATAAGATGAAATAATATTTCCATTATAAGTTATTAATAAATTTTCAGTTTCTTCAACTGCTTTTTTTATTTTTAAATAATATATATCATAATCATCATTCCAAATCTCTTTCATCTGCTGTTGATTATACATACATTGTGTTGATGTATCGGTAGTAATATCTTTTCCAATACTCTCTAAATAATAAGCAAAAGTTCTTGAAGCAATAGCTTGGGATTTCAAAGCTTCTTCTTCAAATGAAGCTGGCATTTCACAAGCTAAAACACCTATTAAGTAATCATTTATATTAATTTTTACATTTTCATTATTTTCATTTGTTACATTTATTGTTTCTTTTTCTTCATTATAAAAATAAGAAGTTTTATTATCTAAACTTCCTACTAAATAAAATACAACTAAAATTAATAAAGTAATTATTATATTATTTTTCATATTTTTCCTTATATAAATTCAATAAAATCAATTATAAATCTTGAAGCAATATAACTAATTCCAAGAGATATTATTAAAATAAATAATTTTGCCTCTAGTTCATGTTTAATTTTAAAAAAACCTGTATAATTTATTCCACTTAAACAAAACATTGTAATAAATAGCATTATTATATATATTAATACTCTATAATCCATTATATTCTCCATTTTCATATTTTATGATTTTATCAATTCTTTTTTTATGTCGCTTTTCATCAGGACCTTTTGTATTTATAAAAGTATCCACTATTTCACAAATTTGTTTCATATCAATATTACTACTAATACATAAAACATTACAATCGTTATGAATTCTAGCATAATAACTATCATCTGCATTAACACATCTTGCCGCTCTAATTCCTTTAACTTTATTTGCTGCAATACTCATTCCTATACCTGTACCACATATTAATATACCTAATGATTTATCATTTTCAATTACTTTTTGACATACATTAAATGCAAAATCAGGATAATCATCATATTCATTATGATCTAAATTAGATAAATAAACATCTAAACCTAACTCTTTTAGATATGTATATAATTTATTTTGAACATCTACACCTCGATGATCAGTACCAATATATATTTTCATTTTATCACCATCTATATTATATAACAAAATACATAAAAAAACAAAAAACTAATTAGTCTTTTGTTCTTTTATACCATATTTACGATTAAATTTTTCTACATTACCTGTTTTTTTAGCTCTTGCTTGTGAACCAGTATAATATGGATGACATTTACTACATACTTCAACATTTATATTATCTTTTGTTGATAAAGTGGTAAATGTTTCACCACATGCACATTTAACAGTAACTTCTTTCATTTCAGGATGTATATTTGCTTTCATAATTTTTCCTTTCCTTTTTATATTAATTTCTTTAGTATTATATCACAAATTAAAAACTTATCAATCTTTTTTTATAATCATTTTACTAATTTTATAATTAGCTTTACTATTTAAATAAAATTTTCCATTAATATTATAATAGTAATCCATATTTAATTTATTTAAATCTATATATTTAGTATTAAATTCTTCAGAATAACTAAATAATTTTTTAAGATGCTATTCGTACGAGGATAAGGCCCAAAAAAGTGTATGTAACTTATTAGAAAATCTATTTGTACGAGGCTTGTCTGGTTTAGTGCCGCAATGCATTGCAGGAGATATTTCAAGGTTGTTTGAAATATTAAATTCCTAACTGTACGAGAATTTTTCTCCGGAGGGGCATTTTGTGTAGGAGGGGAGAAAAATGAGGGAGGAGAGGGTACTAAATGGTACCATGGCGGAATTGG
>JBJFGY010000034.1:0-2707 GCA_051893155.1 Bacilli bacterium | reverse complement strand
AAAGAACATATTATTAAACTTCGGGAAATTATTTTAGTGGAAGGTAATATGGATGCTATTAGTTTAAGTAGCAAAGGCATTAAAAATGTATGTGCTTTAATGGGTGTAGTATTATCAACTTATCAAATTGATTTAATTAAAAAATTAAAATTTAAAGTAATATTAATGCTTGATAGTGATAATGCTGGAAGCACTGCAACACTAAAAGTTGGAGATGCTTTATATCAAAAAGAAATTGATGTAAGAGTTGTAAGACTAAGTGGTGCAAAAGATCCTGACGAATATATAAGAAAAAATGGTGTTGATGCCTTAAATGAATGCATTAAAAATGCCCAAAAATATTTAGATTTTAAAATAGAAAATCTGAAATTAAGTTATAATTTATCGTCAATAGAAGATGTTACAAATTATGTTAAAACAATTATTAATGATTTAAATTATACCTCTGATATTGAAAAAGAAGTTATTTTAAATAAAATAAGTAATGAATTTAATATTGATATTGATATATTGAAAAAACAAGTTCCTAAAAAGGAAACTGTTAAACCTATAATAATTACGAAAGAAAAGAAAAAGAAAAGTAAGTATGACTTATCATCTTCGAAAATGATATATGCAATGCTTCTTCATAAAGAGTATTATAGAATATATATGAATAAACTAGGTTATTTAAAAGATATTATTCAAAGACAAACTGTTTCATTAATTGGAAGTTATATTGAAAAATATAATAATATAGATATTGCAGGTTTTATGGATTATGTGGTAGAATATGAAGACGTTCTTACTTATATAAATGAAATTATTACTGAAAATAATGAAGAAGATATTGATGAAAAAGAATTTAATAATATTATTAATGTAACTTCAAAAAGTATCGATTTAGAAGATATAAAAAAATTAAGAATTGAAATAGATAATGAAAATGATATAAATGAAAAAATTAAATTAATGGAAAAATTAAGAAAGTTAAAAGAGGATGTGGTAAAAAATGAAAGAAATTAAAACATTTAGTGAAAGAGAAGAAGAATTAATTAAAATTGGTAAAGAAAAAGGTTATATTACCTATGAAGAACTTGCTGATAAACTTAAAGGTCTTGATATTGATAATGATTTATTAGATGAACTTTATAATAAATTACTTGAACAAAATATAACTGTTATTTCAAGCGATGATGTTGCTTCAAATGGTGGTAATATTAATAAAGCAATTGAAGAAGCTAAAGAAGAAGAAATAATTTTAGATGATGAAGAAATTACTAAAGATGTTAATATTAATGATCCAGTTAGAATGTATTTAAAAGAAATAGGTCGTATTCCACTTCTTACACCTGAAGAAGAACTAAACCTATCTGAAAGAATTAATAATAATGATGAAGATGCTAAAAGAATCCTTGCTGAAAGTAATTTAAGACTTGTTGTATCAATTGCAAAAAGATATGTTGGTAGAGGACTATTATTTTTAGATTTAATTCAAGAAGGAAATATTGGCCTTATGAAAGCAGTTGATAAATTTGATTCTAATAGGGGATATAAATTTTCAACTTATGCTACATGGTGGATTAGACAAGCGATTACTAGAGCTTTAGCTGATCAAGCAAGAACAATACGTGTGCCAGTACATATGGTAGAAACTATCAATAAAATGGTACGCGTTCAAAGACAACTTACACTAGAACTTAATAGAGAACCATCTGAAGAAGAAATAGCTAAAAAAATGAATATAAGTATAGATAAGGTTCGAGAAGTAATTAAAATATCACAAGATCCCGTTTCACTTGAAACTCCAATTGGTGAAGAAGATGATTCTCATTTAGGAGATTTTATAAAAGATGAAAGTAGTTTATCTCCTGAGGAATATACAGAAAATGAAATATTAAAGGAAGAAATAAATGAAGTTTTAGAAAGCCTTCAACCAAGAGAACAAGAAGTATTAAGATTAAGATTTGGTTTAAAAGATGGAACTTGTCATACTCTTGAAGAAGTTGGTAAAAAATTTAATGTTACAAGAGAAAGAATTAGACAAATTGAGGCTAAAGCTTTAAGAAAATTACGTCATCCTTCTAGAGCTAAAAAATTAAAAGACTTTATGGAGGATTAATGAAAAGCCTAAGGCTTGAGGCAATTATTTCTTTAATAGATAATGGTTCTAGTGTTTTAGATGTTGGAACAGATCATGCATATTTACCAATAATTTTAAGTCAAAATAAAAAATGTAAAAGCATTATAGCTAGTGATGTATCAAATAATGCATTAAAAATTGCAAAAGATAATTTAAAAAAATATCATATTGATAATGTTAAACTTATTTTATCTAATGGTCTTGAAAATATTAATGAATATTATGATACTATAGTGCTTGCAGGTATGGGCACCAGCACAATTATTAAAATTCTTGAAAATAAAAAATTACCAAATACTCTAATAATTAGTTCAAATAATGATTTATATAAACTTAGAAAGTTTATGAATAAAATAAAATATAAAATTAAAGAAGAAATAGTTATTTTGGAAAACAATAAATATTATGATATTATTAAATATCAAAAAGGAAATGAAAAATTATCATATTTTAAAAAAATGTATGGTAAAAGTAATGATAAAAAATATTATAAATATTTATTAAAAAATGAAAAATTTGTATTTAAAAAAGTTAATTTATTTAAAAAATTAAAGAAAAATTTTAATCATTTGACGTTGGTATTCA
>JBJFGY010000033.1:0-2709 GCA_051893155.1 Bacilli bacterium | reverse complement strand
AATAAGAACAGCAAAACTGTTCTCATTTTATGTGTTGTAAGTCTGAATAGTTACGGAATTTGAGGAAATTTGTAGTATAATACTATTGAGTTTTTAAGGAGGTACTAATATGTCTTGTGATACAATTATTAATGCAATAGCTAGTATTATAGGTGGTTTAATTGGTGGGTTATTTACTTATATAGGTGTGAAAATAACAATAAATAACGAAAAGAAACAATCTGATTTTGAAAATAAAAAGAATGTTTTACCACTTTTAAAATTAGATACAGAAGAATATGATTACAAAAATAAGTATATTCAATATGATTTTATATTTACTGACGAATGTAAGAAAAGAAAAAGAAAGAATATTCCTGATACAGAAAACATAACCTTTTCTATTAATAATGTTGGTATGCGTGAATTGTACGATTTGCATATTGCTGATATTCAATCAACTTTTTTTAAAACTGATTGTGATTGTTATAGTATATGTCCTATTATTTATGCGAATGATAGGTATCTCTAAATTTTTACTTATATGAAATGGGATGTTATGATAAGGATTCAAGAAAAGATAAATATGATTTATTAGTAAGTCCTATTACTTTTAATTGTTATTTCAAAGATTGTTATAAAAATTGGTATTTTCAAACTGTATCGATTTCACTTTTTCATAATATTGAAAAAAATACTCCAATTGAACAAAAATCTTTAAATGCTTCTATAGAAAGATTTAATATTATTACTTCTCCACATGAAGTTGATGAGAAAGATTTACCATGGAAAAAAGAAGATTGCAAAATTTGTGTGTGCTAAAGGCTCTGGATGTCCTAATTGTTATAGATTAAAATATTCAAAAAAAGATTGTTAGAATTCACTCTAATCATCTTTTCATTATAACAATTTATTTCAAATCTAAATTGAATTTAATATCATCAATTACATCATCTAACCAATTTAGATAATGTGATAAATCTCGTTCATTAACAAATCCATATTTATGAGTATCTCTTGCTACTGCATTAAGACCATTGCCAATCATTTTAAAATCTTCACGATGTCTTTTTAAAATATTCATATCAGGTTTAATAACTTTGGTATCTACGATTAATCTTCTTATTGCCTCTGATTTATTACCATCATATTTTTTTGATAATTTTTTTAATTCTTGTTTCTCTTTTTCAGATAAATAAATTGTTATTTGTTTCATCCTTTTTCTCATATCAAATTTTCTTCCTTTCTTTTTTAGGGGATTGGGGTATTCCACACATACGAATTTGTGCGTGTGGTCAAATTCAGTGCTGGCTAGACAATAAATAACATAGTGTCTATACAAAAATAATTTCATTTTTAATTATTTCTTCTACCATATTTTTATAATTATTCATCAATTTTACCCATTCAAGTTGATTATTTTCTTTATTTTTAAGTTAGTTTTTTATCACTTTTTATAAAATCATTCATTATAGTTTTATATCTTTCATTGCAGATTTTACTGACTGAAAGAAGATGCTTTTGTAGTTCACTATTCATCAAAAGTGTTGTATAAAATGTTTTCTTACTTGATTTTATAAATTGCAATCTTAATAATCCATATTGATTAATTTTTTCATCAGTATTATTGGTTTCAATTGTTAAATTTGGTAATAAATAATCACCTTGTTTTGTATATTTTAAATTCATTTTTCATTCCTTTTTTCTTGAATTATTGATTCAATTAATTTAGTTTTTGGTATTAAAACTAGTGTATCAATTAAAGTATTATTTTCCATATAAGGGCAACTAATAACTCCATCTACATAGAAGTGTTCTTTAATTAATTCAATATAACTTGCTAATTCTTCATCAGATTATTCTTTGTTTTCCATTTTGACCATAGACATAATGGTATAATCTTTTGATAATTCTTCTAATTTTTCTTTATTAATTTGCTCTTTATAGGTTAAACCCATATTGTTATCATTCAATAAATCGTTTAAATAATTAATAAATTCTGTACTACTTTTTGAAATAAATTCATCAGTAAATTTTATATTAGTTATTTTTTTCTATTTAAACTATCAAATAAATAAGAAAATTCAATATTATTTTTAAAAATAATATCATCATTCTCTTGTTCACAATCTAACTTTTTTAACAGTTCAATAGTGTATTCTCTTTGTTCTTCATTTGGATCAAGTGAACTTTTCTTTTTATTAAGTTTTTCAATTTCTTTTTTAATAATCTCATTTTTATGATTAATAGTTTCAACATCCAGAGTAGAACTTAAATATAAATCTACTAATCTTTTTTCTTGCATTTTTAGTTTTTCAATTGCTTTGTCTAAATCATTGATTTCTTTACTTCTATTTGAATTGCAAGTAATTATTTCATTAGAATTATCATACATAAATCTAGTAAGTACATTTAAAACTCTTTTTAATTTTGTTTCAATTTTTTCAGAGTTATAATGATAACCTTTGGCACTACAATTTGGATTCAAACATCTTAAATGAAAATAAATTTTTACTTTATCTTTGTTGTGTTTGAATGATTCAGAGGCACAGAGCGTTTCTCCACATACTGGACATTTTACTAATCCTGCAAATAAATGAATATGCTCTCCATAGTTTGGATGTTTGTTCTTTTCTAAACTTGCTCTGGTTTGTTTCCAAGTAAGTTCATCAATTATTGGCTCACAATAATCTTCAACTCTTAAAACATCTTGAGGGTTTCTTTTGTATT
>JBJFGY010000032.1:0-12705 GCA_051893155.1 Bacilli bacterium | reverse complement strand
TCCAATTTATATCTTTCTATTAAAAAGTACTTGACTTTTAATAGTTAGACTCCTTATTTACATTCGATAACTTTAGTATTAGAAATTAAATCATGTAATGATTTATCTTTTACAAACAACATTATAACATCAATATAAGAATAAATAGCAAAAACTATAGAAAGAAGTAAATTTATATAGAAATATACCATTCCTTTAAAAAATATAACAGATAATAATAATAAAATATTTGTAAGTGTTGTATATAATATTATACTTGTCCATATAGGATATAATATAGTTCTAATAGTTAAATTAATAAAACTTATTTTTTTACTTTCATTATTATTTACTATTTTTATCTTACATATTTTCTTACCAATTGTTTGACCATTAAAAAATAATGGAAATAATGTAAAATATAAAATTATTACGACAATTTCAATGATTGTATAACTCATTGAATAATAAGATAAATCGTGAATTAAATTTAAATATTTTTTATTTGTTAAATCATTTAAACTTACTGATTTTGTATCACTAAAATTTTCTTCATAATAAGTTTCATATTCTTTAACAACATTTTCATATTTTGACTCAAATGGATTTAAAAATTTTATTTGACCAATTAATGTTACTAATAATGAAACTATTACTAAATCAATTAAATATGCAGTAAATCTTTTTAGTTTAATATTATTCATATCTTCTCCCCTATAAAAAACAAAAGAAACTATTACTAGTTTCTAATATGTTTTTGAATTAGATCCTAAAGTAACAGTAGCTTTAAGAGTTTTACCATATCTAATGTATGTGATTTCAATTTTATCACCTACACTATAATTATACAAATAATATCTTAAATATGCAACACTTGTTACTTCATCATCATTAATTTTAACAATAATATCTTTACTTTGTAAACCAGCTTTATCTGCAGGAGAATTTTTTTCGATATCAACTATTATAACACCATTTGAAATATTATTTTCTTTTATAATGTTATAATATTGTGGATAATAATATGCATCTACTACATTTACCATTGATATTCCTAAATATGGTTGAGTGATTTTTTCACCACTTATAATTTTTTCAGCATAATTTAAAGCTACCTCAATAGGTATTGCAAATCCCATACCCTCTACAGATTCTGAAACTAATTTTAAAGAAGTAATACCAATAACTTCTCCGTTTGCATTACAAAGTGGTCCACCACTATTACCAGAATTAATTGCAGCATCAGTTTGCAATACTTTCATTACATAATCACCAGCACTACTAGATAAACTAACTTCAACCATTCTATCCTTACCAGATATAATTCCACGAGTTACTGTCCAAGAATACACACTATCAAGAGGTGCTCCTACAGCAAATGCAGTATCACCAACTCTAACTTCTTCGCTACTACCAATTTCAGCAACACTAATAATCTCTTTTTTTGCAACCTTCAAAACAGCTATATCTGAAAGTGCATCACTACCAACAATTTCTGTTTTAATAATTTTTCCATCAGTAAAAGTTACATTTACTTCATCTCCACTTTCTATAACATGATTATTTGTTAAAATATATGCATCATTATTTTCAGTTTTATATACAAATCCAGTTCCACTCGCAACCATATTACCATTTTGATAAGTTGCAACAACAACAACTGAATCATATACTTTTTCTACAGCATCAGCTATACCAGTATCAGTTATTGTAACATTTTTTTCAAGTTTAGTAACATTATTTGTTATAAGTACAGGATATTTATATATAATACCATACATAAGAAGTATGCCTAAGAAAAATGCTACTATTATAATTATTATATTTTTTGTCTTACTTTCCTTTTTAATCATAATTAATCCATCCTTTCAATTTCTTTATAGTTAATAGGAAAACCCATTGCATCCAACACTTTGTCAATATTAATTGATTTAATTTTTCCAGCCAAAATATCTAATTCATACTCAATTTCTTTAATTAATAAATTAAAATCATTTTTTTGTAATATTCTTTTAAGAATAATAATTAAAGCAAATAAATCATTTTTACCGTAAATATACTCACCATCCATTTTTTGTATATTAAGTAAATTATGATATTTTGTATTTTCTATACTAATTTGAGTTCTATTGTTATAACAAATATCTTCATGTGCACATAAATTACGATAATTAGCAAGAATTGGTAGATAATTTTGTAAACTATTAATATCTATTTTAAAAATATCTGCTATTTCTTTTTTATCTTCATATTGAAGTATAGTATAAAGTTCTCCAACTAAACCAAAAGATAAAACTTTAACAACAACCCAAAGTGGTATATATCCATAGTTGTCTATAAAATGGCGTGTTGCTGAATGTTGTTTTGCATTAATATTGATTTGTCTTTTCATTTTATGAATGAGATCATTAATTTGTTTATTTTTTGAACTATCATGTACAAAATTATTTCTATTTAAATAATTTTTTTCTTTATATCCATGATTTTTACTCATAACATATGATAATATACTTTTTAAATTATTTTCAAATACTAAGATATTTTTAAATAATATATTTCTAAGTTGTCTATCAAATAAAAATGTAGCATATAATTCTTCAAAAGTTGCATTGTCAATAAATCTTTTATCAGTGCTTGATTTGACAAATAAAAATCTATAACCTGTCAAAAAGAAATAATTTTCTCTAAGTAAAATGGATTTTGCATAATCAATGTCATTAATTATTAACCCTTTACTTTTTAATATTTCTATTTGTTCATCTATATTTTTAAATGTTTTCTCATTCACTATACTCACCTATTTAATGCATATAATAATTATAGCACATATATATAAAAATATATAATTATTTTTTACGAATTATAATAATTTACAATACCATTGACAATTTCGAAAGCAACTTTTTGTTGATATTCATTAGTAATTAATTTATTTCTTTCATCATCATTAGATAAAAAACCACATTCAATTAAAATTCCAGGAATATTAAGTTTTGTATACATATAAATATCACTAGGAATTTTTTTTATTTTTCGAGAACCATTTAAGCCTTTATTCAATGTTTCTTGCACTGCACTTGCTAGATAAATATTTTTATTTAAATAAAATACTTGAGGTCCAAAATAATTTGAATCATTTAAATAATTTAAATGAATTGATATATATATATCTGCTCCACTATTATTAATTAAATTTATACGATTATCAAAATCACTTTTTTTTCGATATAACGCATTTGGAGACGATAAATCATAGTCACCATCTCTAGTCATTATAGTAACTGCACCATTTTTTTCTAATATATCTTTTAAATATAAACTAATTTTAAGGTTAATATCTTTTTCATATATATCTTCATATATTGTACCAGGATCTAAATATCCATGTCCTGGATCAATAACAATATATTTACCTAACAAGTAAAGATGATCTTTACTATTTACAGTTGAGCAAAATATAACTGATATAAAAAAAAATAACATAGATAATATTAAATACTTTTTCATATTTAAATTATATGTTATTCTGTTATATTTTTAACTAATTATTACATCCAGAAGTACAAACGCTACCTGAAGTTTCTTCAAACATTTTAGCGAGTTTTTTCCTTAAACCATCTAAATCCTCATTTTTCCAATATTCTTGAGGTGTATCATAACCTTTAGTATCTTTTGCAGTTTCATCATCAAAAGCAATTATTTCTCCATCTTTAACTGCTATGACTGCTGGAACATAAACACGTTTGTTACCTTCATCATCATAAGGCAAATAATCCTTTAAAATGTTTACAATTTTTTGATAGTTATCAGTATTTTCTTTACGATCATTTAATATATTATAATAATATACCTTTTCACATTCACTTGCTTTTGCTACATCATTTAAATAAATTACATATTCTTTACACCATGGACACTCTGGAAAACCTAAATATACTACACCTGTACCATGTTCTAAAATATTAATTATTTCATCAATAGATTTATAACAAAATACATTGTCCTCATTTACACTGCCATATTCTTGAGAAAATTTTACATTATCAGTTATAACATTTGTTTCTTCATCCTTTTTATTAATCATACATAAAGAAACTATAACTCCGAGAATAATTATAATTGCACTAATTATTAAAAATATTTTCTTTTTATTTTTCATTTTCTTCACCTTCCAAGAAAACTATACAATAAAATTTATAAAAAAACAATAAACTATTAGTTGAATATACTAAATTTTTAGTTGAAAAAACCTCGAAAATATCGAGGTAAAGAATATATTGATTATCTTTTACTAAATTGTGGAGCTCTACGAGCTTTTTTAAGACCATATTTCTTTCTTTCTTTTGTACGAGAATCTCTTGTAATAAATCCAGCATTTTTTAAAATATGTCTATAGCTATCTTCTCTAGTTTGATCAGTATTTTCATCAAATTTTAATAATGCTCTAGTAATTCCTAAACGAATTGCACCAGTTTGACCAGAAAATCCACCACCACTTACTTTAACATCAATATCAAAACGATTTAAATTATCAGTAAGTACAAGTGGTTGAGTTAAATCCATAACAAGTGTAGGATATGGCATATATTCATTTACATCCACACCATTAACTATAATATTTCCAGTTCCACCAGTTAAAGTAACTTTTGCAATACTGCTTTTTCTTTTTCCAGTAGCAGACCAAGTTTGTTTTTTTGCCATTATTTCCTCCTATTATATTTCCATTTTGATTGGTTTTTGAGCAACTTGTTTATAATTTTCATCTCTATAAACAAATAATTTTTTACCCATTTTACGACCCAATCTATTATGAGGAAGCATGCCTTTAACAGCTCTTTCCATCATTTCTTCAGGATATTCATTAATCATTACTTTTGCATTACGTTCTCTTAATCCTCCTGGATATCCAGAATGATTATAGTATTTTTTATCGATTAGTTTGTTTCCCGTTAAATTAACTTTTTGAGCATTAATTATAATTACATAATCGCCACAATCAACATATGGTGTGTAAATAGGTTTATGCTTACCTCTAAGTATATGCGCTGCTTTTGTTGCAACTCTACCTAAACTTTTTCCTTCAGCATCAATTACATACCAATTTCTTTCAATATTTTCTTTTGTTTGTAAATATGATTTCATAAAAATTTCCTTCCATTAATCAATCATTTTAATCTTCCCAAAACTAAAACAATCTCATAATCAAATGTACCGATTATGATTATATGAAAAAAGTGCTAAAAAGTCAATAAAAACCTTAAAAAATGCACTTTTTTTACATAATTTTATTTATACCAAACTTTTGCAAGATATAGACCTTCAGGTGGTGCAGTAGGTAAACTTTTCTTAATATCTACGGTATCAAGCATTTTTTGTAAAATTTCCTTACTAGTTTTATATTTTCCTACCTCTATTAAAGCACCTACTAAATTACGTATCATATATCTATAAAAACCAGTTCCAACAAAAATTATTTCTAATCTTTTATCCATTTTTTTATTAAAGGTAATAGAATAAATTGTTGTAACAGTATTATCATTTTCTCCAGATATAAAATTTCTAAAGTCATGAGTTCCAAGAAATACTTTCGAGGCATCTTTCATAAGACTAATATCAAGTTTATTTCTTGGTTGATAATAATAATCATTAAGTGATGATTTAAATGAGCCAAAATTTATTTTATATATATATTCTTTTTTGGTAGCACTTTTTCTTGCATGAAAATCATTACTAACATTTTTTACTTTTTTTATCACAATATCAGGCAATAAAATTTCATTTAATTTTTTCTTTAAATCTTTAATTTCAATATTACAATCAAAATGTGCAACTTGATTTAATGCATGAACTCCAGCATCTGTTCGTCCAGATGCTTTTATTTGAATATTCGTTTCATATATTTTAGATAAAGCATCTTCAATTTCTTTTTGAACACTTCTTAAATTTTTTTGTCTTTGTAACCCAAAAAATTTAGATCCATCATAACTAAATATTATTATTTTTCTCATTTATTTACCCCATTATTATTTGAATGTCTTTTAACTAAGTTAGCAATTTTAATAAAATGATGATTTACACCAGATTTTCCAATTTTATATCCATATTCATTTGAGGCTATTGTAGCTATCTCATTCAATGATATTTCAGGATACTTTTTTCTTATTTCTAAAATAATTTTAGTATTATCATCAAGCAAGTTTAATAAGTCATTTTCTATTATATAGTTTATTTGTTTAAGTTGTCTAAGTCCTGTTTGAGTAGATTTTGTTTGATTTGATAATTCACAATTATTAAGACGATTTACCATATTTTTATGATCTCGATATATTCTGATATCCTCAAAATAAAATAGTGCATTTGTTGCTTTAAACATTTTTAGAATATCTGAAATGTTATCCCCATTTTTTATATATACAATATATTTATATCCACGTGTAATAATTTTTGAGTTAATATCAAAACTTAATAAAATATTGTTTAAAAATTTTGCCATTTTATCTGTTTTACAAATAAACTCCAAATGATATCTACTTGTTGATGGATTAGTAATATTTCCAATTGCTAAAAATGCACCTTCTAAAAAGGCGATTTTTTCTTCATCACTACTTAAAAAAATATTATCCTTATTAATATTTAATACCTCTTTTATATATGAAATATTAGTATTAATTTCTAAAATATAAATTTGTTTTACACGAAAACGTTTTTGAATACGAACTATAATATTTGCACTTATATTAAATACTTTTTTTATATCTTTATATATTTTTCTAGCAACTGACGCATTTTCTACCGTAATTGTAACAGTTTTATTATTAATTTTTGAATTACATTTAATAAATGCTTCTAATTCACATCTAGCCTCTAAAATTGAATATTCGTTTTTTGATATTTCTTCTTTTAATCTTGTATTAAATGTCATATATTATTATCCATTAAATAAGAAAATATTAAATACGCTGTTTTTAACGAATCATGGCGATAATATCCATCTTCTACTATATAAAGTATATCACTAATAACATATATATTATTCTTCTCAAAGTATTCCGTATCTAATAAAACTGGATCTTTTTGTTCATCTGTAGAATATTTTTTTGATAATGTACTACTCATTGGTTTTGAATTTGCCACAACAACATTAATTGTATTTCTTCCTAAATACTGCTCAAGTATTTTAATATGATCTGATACTTTAAAACCATCGGTTTCTCCTGGTTGAGTAAATAAATTACAAATATATAATTTCTTTGCCAAAGAATTATTAATCGCTTTTGCTAAATCTTTGTTGATTAAATGTGGAATTATACTAGTATATAAACTTCCAGAAGAAAAAATAATTAAATCAGCATTTTTTAATGCTCTAAAAACTTCAGGATTTACTGTAATTTCTTTATCATATTCAATTTTAATTAATTTATCCTTACATTTAGTAATTTGTTCTTCACCAACAACTCTTTTTCCTTTTGAAGTAATCCCTACTAAATTAACACTATCTTCTGTAAGTGGTAAAATTTTTCCATTAGTTATATCAAGCATTTTTTCAAGAATAGGTAAACTTGAAGCAAAATCACCTTTGATATCTAAAAGAGCAGTTAAAAGTAGATTCTTTATTGAATGATTACCTAGAGATTTTGATTTTGTAAATCGATAATTTAATAATTCTTGCATATCATTATCAATATTAGCCATCGATAACATTACTTTTGTTATATCACCAACAGCAGGTATATTCATTTCTTTTCTAAGTCTACCTGTACTACGACCATTATCTGATACAGATACTACAGCGGTTATATCTAAAGGAAACAACTTTAAACCTTTTAAAATTTGAGAAAGCCCACTTCCACCACCAAAAATAACAATTTTTTTCATATGCACCCACCTTTTCTATTTTTTTATTAATAATGTTATTTATAAATGAATATTTTATCCTCATGGTATTTACTGAGTAAATTCTTGAATTATTAATAGATTATTATAAAATTTAATATGATTATTATTTTTATTAGTATTTTACTACATTTTTTAAATTTCAAAATAATTAACTAATTTATATGTTGATTACAATTAACATAACTATCTAGTTTAAAAATTTAAATACTATCCATTATACATTAAACCTAAAATAACAAATGTCACCATCTTGCATAATATAGTCTTTACCTTCAAGACGAAGTCTACCAGCCTCTCTAACTTTAACTTCATTACCAAAGGCTTTTAAATCTTCAAAACTCATGACTTCCGCTTTTATAAAGCCTTTTTCAAAATCAGTATGAATTATTCCGGCACATTTTGGTGCAAGCATACCCTTTTTAAAAGTCCAAGCTCTAACTTCATCTTTTCCACATGTAAAAAATGTTGCAAGGCCTAAGAGATTATAAGTTGCAAAGATTAATTTATCAAGGCCACAATTAGTAATACCTAGTTCAGTTAGATATTCTTTTCTTTCCATGTCTGAAAAACTTGATAAATCTTCTTCCATTTTAGCACACATAACTATAACAGATGATCCTTCTTTTTCAGCAAAATCTTTAACTAATTTTGTATAATTGTTATCGCCAACTGCAATTGTATCCTCATCAACATTTGCGGCATAAATAACCTTTTTTTGAGTAATTAAATTAAATCCATTTATAAGATTTAATTCATCATCAGTTAAATCTATTAATCTTACTGGTATATTTTTTTCAAGTCCATTTTTAATTTTCTTTAAAAGTGTAACTTCAAAAAGAGAATCTTTATCTTTAGTAGTTAAAGCCTTTTTTTCTATTTTATCCAATCTATTATCAATAATTTCTAAATCAGATAAAATTAGTTCTGTATTAATAACTTCAATATCATTAATTGGATCCGTTTTTCCTGAGACATGAATTATTTCAGGATTATCAAAGCATCTTACAACATGAACAATAGCATCCACATTTCTTATATTAGATAAAAATTTATTACCAAGACCTTCACCAGAAGAAGCACCTTTAACAAGACCTGCAATATCAATAAATTCAAAACTTGTTGGTACTATACTTTTAGGTTCATATAATTTAACTAAATAATCCATTCTTTGATCTGGAACAATGACAACACCTACATTTGGTTCAATAGTTGCAAATGGATAATTTGCCGCAATAATATTTTTTTTAGTTATAGCATTAAATAAAGTTGATTTACCAACATTTGGAAGGCCAACAATACCTGCTTTTAAAGACATAATAATACCCCCTATAAAAATACATAACCATTAATACCTAATGGAATACCAATTAAATACCATATAATAATCAGACCTAGTAATGCTAATGACGTAATAGCAAAGTAAGGAACCATATAAGATATTACATTACCTAAACCAAACTTATTTTTATTTTGTGTTTCTCTTTCAAGGTATGCAACATATATAATAAAATAAGCAAATAGTGGTGTTATAGCAAGAGATGCACACTCACCCATTCTAAATACTAATTGTGTAAATTCTGCAGTCATACCAGCATTAAGAAATGTTGGTATAACAGAAGTAGACATAATTGACCACTTAGTAACTGAACTAGGAACAAAAAAAGTACAAATAAGTGTAGAAACATATAGTAAAACAACAAGTGCAAGACCAGAAAAATTAGAATTAGCAATTAAATTTGTAAAACCAGCAACTATAACATTTCCTATATTTGAATATTTAAATATACTAATAAGAGTTGAACCAGCAAAAATATAAACTAAAGTTTTACCAATTCCATTTAAACTATAGCCTAATGAATCAATAAAATCACGATTATTTTTAATTTTTTTTGTAACAATACCATATACTAATCCCAAAATTATAAAAAGAATAGTAATGATAAATACAAATCCATTTGAAAAAAATGAATTTGATCCAAACAATTTATCAATATAGAGTGTTTCACTTCGACTTAATAAATTACCAGATAAAGGTAATCCAGGTATTATATTATAAACAATAATTAATAAATAAATAATACTTGCAAACAATGCTAAAACCAATCCTTTAAGTTCTTGTTTTGAAGGATTAAATTCATTTGCATCCTCTTCAGCAAACTCATATTTTGGTAATTTTCTAACAATAATTGTTTCAGTTATCTGCGTTAAAATTATTGAAAATAAAAGTATTGCAACAACCATAAAAAGAATTAAACAAAAACTATTAATTGAAAAATTTGAATCAAGCATCTTAGCACTTATTGTTGTTAAATTTGTTAAAGAAGAATCAATACTTGTAAAAAATAACGATAAACCATATCCACATGTTAATGCAGCATATGAAGCAATTATACCAATATTAGGATTTCTTTTACCATATTTAAAAACGAGTGCAGAAAGTGGTATTATTGCTAAAAATGGTATATCACCTAAAATACTTGATAATAAACAAATTAAAATTAAAATAAAAGTTACCGTTTTTTTTCTTGCTTTTCTAGTAAATAAACCTATAGCCATTTCTAAGAAACCACTACTATCCATTATTCCTATACCAATAAGGATTATAATTAAATTTGATAGAACTTTAAAATTAGCAAAATTAGCAACAGTATTGGCAAAAATATATTTTAATCCATGAAGAGAAAATAAATTTATAATAGATTCAGTTGTAGAAACATACTCAAACCTTGTGGTATTGATTTTATTATAAGTAAATGAAAAATTAAAAATTGATAATATACCACTTAAAATTATAACTCCAAGAATTAAAAATAAAATACTCATAACTGGATGTAATTTAGTTCTTTTATTAATTTTCTTTTTTTTCACGTTTAATCACCTTTTTTAATTTTTTATAAAATTCTAAACGATCCATCATAATTTCTCTTCCACAATTATTGCATTTAATTTTAACATCTGCACCAATTCTTGTAATAGTCCATAAATTATATTTGCATGCATGTGGTTTTTTCATTATTACTTCGTCATTTAAATTAAATTCTTGTTTCATAAATACCTTTCGTTAGTCTTTAAATTCTATGTGAAATATATCCATTATACGATTTAAATCCGCAAGTGAATTATATGAAATTTCAATTTTTTTGTCAGTTATTTTAACTTTATTGCCAATTGCATCACTAACAGCGTCTTCATAAATTCTATATTTTTCACTTTTAACTTTTGTTTTTGAACTATCCTTTTTATTTGAAAGTAATTTTTCAATATCTCGAACATTTAAATTTTCTTTAATTATTTTATTAGCAAGATCAATAACTCTTTCTTCATCATCAATTTTACTTAAACTCCTTGCAGCTGACATAGATAATTTACCATTTTTAACTAGTTCTTGAACACTTTTAGGCAAATTAAGTAGTCCCAATAAATTTGTAACATAGCTTCTACTTTTACCCATTTTTTTAGAAAATTCCTCTTGTGTAATATTTTTCACAGCTAAAATATTTGAAATAGATATTGCTGTATCTATTGGATTTAAATCTTCTCTTTGAATATTTTCAAGAAGTGCTATTTCCATCATTTCTTCGTCAGTAAAATCTTTTACTATTGCTGGAACAGTATTCAATCCTGCAATCTTAGCGGCTTTACATCTTCTTTCACCTGCGACAATTTCATATCCTTTAATACTTTTTTTAAGAATAACAGGCTCAACTACACCATATTCTTTAATTGATTGAGCAAGTTCTTCAAGAGCCTCATCATCAAAAAATTTTCTTGGTTGATAAGGATTTGAACGAACTTCAGAAAGATTAACTTCAATTGCATTATTCCCTTCTTCTTTGACAATATTATCTTCTAAAGTATCAATATTAAAAGCAGCATTCGAAAATAATTCTTCTAACCCTTTTCCTAAAGCTTTTTTCTTAGTTTCCATCTCTTTCAATCACCTCCACAGCTAAATTATGATAAGCTTCTGCTCCTCTACTTTCAGGATCATATTCATTTATAGGTTTACCATGTGATGGAGCTTCAACAAGTCTTACAAGTCTAGGTATAATTGTATTAAATACTTTATCTTTAAAATATTTTCTTATTTCTTCAATTACTTCAAGTCCTATATTTGTTCTACCATCAAGCATAGTAAGTAAAACGCCCTCAATTCTAAGTTCTGGATTCATACTATTTTGTACCATTATTATCGAATTAAGAAGTTGAGTTATTCCTTCAAGTGCATAAAACTCACATTGAACTGGAATAATAACTGCATCACTTGCAACTAATGCATTCATTGTGGAAAGTCCTAATGAAGGTTGACAATCTATAATAATATAATCATAATTATCTTTTATTAAAGCTAAAGCATTTCGAAGTTGATTATTTCGTTCAAACGTATTATCTGTAAACATTTTTTTTACAAACTCTACGTCAATTCCCGCAAGATTTATTGTCGAAGGAATAATACTTAAATTTTTAAATTTAGTCTTATATATGGCTTTATTAATTTCACATAAACCAGTAATTGTTTCATAAATATCATGATCAAAATCAGTTGTGTTAAAACCTAATCCAGTTGTTGCATTACTTTGTGGATCCATATCTATTAATATCGTTTTTTTGCCACATTGACCTAATGCTGCTGCTAGATTAATACTAGTAGTAGTTTTGCCAACACCACCTTTTTGATTTACTAATGATATTACTCTTGCCATATTCACACTTCCTAACTGCTACTTTATATTTTAACATATAAAAAGCAATTATTGAATATAAAAGTTAATTTGCTAAAAATAAAATTGAAAGTTCCCGATTTTTTAATAATGGGAACTTAGTTTCATA
>JBJFGY010000031.1:0-2796 GCA_051893155.1 Bacilli bacterium | reverse complement strand
GATGATACTTTTTCCATACCATCTTTAAAATTTGTTAATTTATGATTTTATCCTGAAATACAATAATTTTTCTTGCATTACCTCAATTTTTAAGGTATAATGTAATGGAAGTTTTTACTTAGTTTGGATTTATTTCCGGTTCCTTACTCAGTTAAAACGGATTTTATAAGGAGGAAAGTATGTTAAAGAAAGAAGAAAAAGCTCAAATTATTAAAGATTTTGCTAAGAATGAAAAAGATTGTGGTTCTGCTGAAGTACAAATTGCATTATTAACAAAAGAAATTAATAATCTAACTGAACATTTAAAAGAACACAAACATGATTATCATTCTAAACGTGGACTTTTAATTAAAGTTGGTAGAAGAAAAAAATTACTTGAGTATTTAAAAAATAACGATGTTAAAAGTTATCGTGAAGTAATAAAAAAATTAAATTTAAGAAAATAGGCACTAAAATTTTTTAGTGTCTTTTTTTTACGAAAGGATGGTTGTATGAAAAAAATATTTAAATTAGATTTTTTAGGAAGAGATTTAATCGTTGAGACTGGTCAACTTGCAAAACAAACTAATGGTTCTGTTCTTGTAAGATATGGAGACACTGTGGTTTTATCAGTTTGTGTTATGGGAAAAACGCCAGTTACCCAAGATTTTTTTCCACTTCAAGTTTTATATCAAGAAAAATTATATTCTGTAGGTAAAATACCTGGAGGATTTATTAAAAGAGAAGGAAGACCTACAGATAGTGCTACACTTGCCGCAAGACTTATTGATAGACCAATAAGACCTATGTTTAATGAAAATTTACGTAATGAGATTCAAGTTATTAACACGGTTTTATCTGTAGATCAAGATAATAGTCCTGAAATGGCTGCAATGTTTGGGTCATCATTATGTTTGGGAATATCTGATATTCCTTTTGATGGCCCAGTAGCAGGTGTTATGGTTGGCATGGATACTAAAGGAAAGTTTATTATAAATCCTACAACTAAAGAAGCAGAAAATAGCTCTCTTGCACTAACTGTTGCTGGAACAAAAGATGCAATATGTATGGTAGAGGCAGGATGTAAAGAACTTCCAGAAAAAACAATGCTTGAAGCTTTAATGTTTGCTCACGAAAATATAAAGACGCTTTGTGATTTTCAAAATGAAATTATAAGTGAAATAGGTAAAGAAAAAGTTGAGTTAGAACCAGCTTGTATTGATGAAAATGTTGAACAAATGGTTCGTGAATATGCTACAAAAGATATGCTTGAGGCTATTCAAATTAAAGAAAAATTAGAAAAATATGCTAAGATTGATGAAGTTAAAGAACGTGCTATTGCTCATTTTGAAGAAGAATTTGCTTTAGATGAAGAAAAAGATAAAAAAATGAAAGATGTTGCAAAAGTAGTGAACTTAATCGAAGGCAATGAAGTAAGAAGATTAATTATTGAAAAACATATTAGACCAGATGGAAGAAAAATGGATGAAATAAGACCTCTTCATGCTGAAATTGACTTGTTACCACGAACTCATGGTTCAGGACTATTTTCACGTGGTGAAACTCAAGTATTAGCTACTACTACTCTTGGACCACTTTCAGATCATCAAATTCTTGATGGACTAGGTATTGAAGATACAAAAAGATTTATGCTTCATTATAATTTTCCTAATTTTTCAGTAGGTGAAATTGGCAGATATGGCTCTCCAGGAAGAAGAGAAATCGGTCATGGAGCACTTGGAGAAAGGGCATTATTACAAGTTATGCCAAGTGAAGAAGAATTCCCTTATACTGTTCGAGTTGTTTCAGAAGTTCTTGAAAGTAATGGTTCATCTTCTCAAGCAACAATATGCTCTGGATGTTTATCACTTATGGCTGCTGGAGTACCTATTAAAGCACCAGTTGCGGGCATTGCAATGGGTTTAATTTCTAATGGTAAAAAATATACAATTTTAACTGATATTCAAGGCCTTGAAGATCATATGGGTGATATGGACTTTAAAGTTGCAGGTACTAGGGAAGGTATTACAGCCCTTCAAATGGATATTAAAATAAAAGGCGTTACTAAGGCAATTTTAAAAGAAGCCCTTGATGAAGCTAAAAAAGCTAGAATGAAAATCCTAGATGTTATGGAAGAAGTTATTTCAAAACCTAGAAAAGAATTATCTCCATATGCTCCAAAAGTTGAAACATTTACAATTAATCCTGATAAAATTAAAGATGTAATTGGTAAAGGTGGAGAAATGATTACTAAAATTATTTTAGAATCATCAAATGTAAAAAGTGTAAATGATAAAGATGCTGTTAAAGTTGATATTGATGATGACGGTAGAGTAATTATTTATCATATGGATAAAGAAGTAATTGCTAAAACAAGACAAATGATTGAAAGTATTACTCGAGAAGTTGAAACTGGTAAAATATATAATGCCAAAGTTGTTAAAGTTGAAGATTTTGGTTGTTTTGTAGAATTATGGCCTGGTTGTGAAGGACTAGTACATGTATCTCAACTTGATAATAAAAGAGTTGAAAAACCTAGTGATATAGTTTCAGTTGGTGATGAAATTATAGTTAAATCTCTTGGATATGACAATAAAGGAAGATTAAATTTATCAAGAAAAGATGCCTTACCAAAAAGTAATGAAGAAAAAGAAACAAATAAAGAAGTAAAAACAAAAGGTCTTTTTGGAAAAAGCAAAAAATAATATTTAAAACTTATCAATAAAAATTGATAGGTTTTTTATTTGATTTTTTAAAATATAATCTCACGTTTGACAGTTTTAAGAAAGCAAAAAGCTCCAATCCCTTTATTTATGG
>JBJFGY010000030.1:0-12766 GCA_051893155.1 Bacilli bacterium | reverse complement strand
ATTCAAGTACGATTAATATTTTATCACAAATTAATTATTTTTAAACAAAAATTTTTCAAAAAATTAGTAAAAATTTTATTTTTTTTAAATCTTTACTAAATTTTTTATCAAAACGGGAACTTTCAATTTAATTTACGCCTTTTTATGTTTTCATTTTAAGTAATTTTTCTTTATATTGACATAAGTTGTCTATTTAATTTATTTTTTTGATTTTCAATTGCAACTCTTTCTACTACAAATATCATTAATACCGCATTTAATGTATAACTTCCTCCATAAGATAAAAATGGAAGAGGTACTCCAGTTAAAGGTATTAATGCAAGAAGACCAAATATATTAATAAAAATATGTAATGCAAAATACCAAAATGTACCATATGCAAGAATACTTGTCCTTAAATTATCACTTGCTTTAGCAATTTTAAATAACTTAAATAAAATAATTCCATATACTATTATTATAAGAGTTCCAACAATTGCGCCAAGTTCCTCGCAAATTATTGGAAAAATCATATCTGTATGACTTTCAGGTAAATATAAATATTTTTGCGAGCTTTGACCTAATCCTACTCCAAAAAGTCCACCATTAGATATAGCAATCAAAGCATTACATACTTGATAACCGCTTTGTTCTTGATATCTTTCACATGGATTTTTAAAATTTAATCTACTTAATTTATTACTTGATAAAATATTTCCCCCTTTATATAAAAGAACAACTACTATAATTACTACACCAATTGCAAGTATTTTTAAAATTTTTAAAATATTTTTTTTAATCATAGGTACACTTAAAAAAGTCAAAAATGCAATAGCAAGGATTATTGCACCACTTCCCCAGTCAGGTTGCATTAATGTAAGAACTGTATATGTAACTGCAAGAAAAAGTGGGAGAAAATACAATGTTAGATTTTTAGTATTCCTTTTAGAAAGATTATTATAATATACGGCCATAAATATAATTAGTGCCGACTTAGCAAGCTCACTTGGTTGTAAATTAAAAGGTCCCAAATCAAACCAGCTTTGAGCATTTCCCGCAATTTTACCTTTAACTAATACAGCAATTAATAAAATCATTACAAGAAAAGAATACGCATAAGATAAAAATTTGTATCTTTTAGTTGGAAAAAAAAGAATAAAGATTCCGATAGCATATGAAAGCACTAAAACAAGTAATTGCCTTATAAAAAAATGATTTGAAGATACATGATATCTAAGTATTGTTGAAGCACTTGATGCGGAATATATCATTACAAGTCCTAAGATACATAACACAGTAACCAAAAAAAGAAGTAATTTATCTATTTTTTTAATATCCTTATTCATAAATATATGATATCATCTTTTTAAATGTAAGTAAATTAATATATTTGTAAAATCATAAAATTTACAATAACTGTAATCACAAAATGAAATATTTCGTATATCTTATAATAGATACATAAAGGAGGGTTTTAAAATGTATTATTACGGAAATAATGGCTATTATCCAACTGGTGGATATGCTTCTCCTTGCTGTGCAGGATCTTATGCTGGTTATACAAGTGGATATGGTATAGGTGCTGCAATATGGATAGTATTATTTATACTACTTGTAATAATTATTGGAGCATGGGGTTTTGGTAATCAAGGACCAAATAATTAGGAAGGAAACTTCCTTTTTTTATGATTTGATTTATTAAGTATTTTTTGATAGAATATGTTTGTCTAAGGGGATGAATTAAATGGAAGTACCAAATATTAAAATATTAGATGAAAAAAATAAATTACTTAGAAAAGTTTCAAAAGATGCTATTTTTCCACTTACAAATGAAGATAAAAAATTAATTGAAGATGCAATTAATTACTTAAAAGCATCACAAGATGATGATATTGCAGAAAAATATAATTTAAGAGCAGGTATGGGTCTTGCTTTTGTTCAACTTGGCGTATTAAAAAGAATTTTTGTAATTGCCAATAAAAATGATGATGATACTTTTGAAGAACATATTATTATAAATCCAATAATTAAATCTGCTTCTGAAGAACTTATTTATGTTGGTGAAGGCGAAGGATGTTTATCAGTTAATAGACCAACATGTGGAATTGTACCCAGACATGCTAGAATAAATGTTGAATACCAAGATATAAATGGTAAGAAAAAGAATATTAGAGTTCGTGAAGATATTTCTGTTGCTTTTCAACATGAAATTGATCATTTAAATGGCATTTTGTTCGTAGATAAAATTGACAAAAAAGATCCTTATAAAAATAAGGATCAAATGCGAGAAATTTAATTTATCTTTTACAAAAAATATTATTAAGTAAATCTTGTAATTCTTCTCGATTAATAGGCTTTGATATATAACCATCGAAGCCTTCTTTTAAATAGTATTCTTTCATGCCCACCATCGCATTGGCGGTAAGTGCTATAACTGGAGGAATTTTAACACCTTCCAGATTTTTTATTATCCTTAAAGTTTGAATTCCATCCATAATTGGCATCATATGATCTAAAAAAATTAAATCATATCTTGCTCCATCTTTAATTTTATTAATTGCCTCTTCCCCACTTTGTGTACAAGTAATATGAAATTTATAATCTGAAAGAATTCTTTGGGCAACTTTTAAATTAAGTTCATTATCATCAACAATTAATATATCATAAAGTGATCCATCAAAATGAACATTTGAAGTACTAACTTTATTTTGAGTTTTAACTTCTTCATTTTCTATTGCATTAAAATCAATTTTCTGAGGTAATATAACAGTAAAAGTTGTACCTTCTTTATATTTAGACGTAAAACTAATTGTACCTCCTAAAAGTTCAACTAATTTTTTAGTAATTACTAGTCCAAGACCTGTTCCTTCAATAGATTTATAATTTTCTTGATTATTAATTCTTGAAAATTTAACAAATAATTTATCATAATCACTTTCTTTAATGCCTATTCCTGTATCAGATATAATAAAATTTAAAGTAGCCATATCACCTACGTTATCACTTTTAATGATAAAATCAATATGACCAATATCGGTATATTTAACAGCATTAGAAAGTAAATTCATTAATATTTGATATATTTTAAGTTCATCACCAATTAAAAATTTAGGAACATCTTTTTCTATATTAACATTAAAATTAACCTTACTTTTATCTACTTTTGAGGTAATAACTGATGTAAGTTGCATTATAACTTTTCTTATATCATATGTTGTTTCTCTTTTTTCTTCTTTACCACTTTCTATTCTTGAAACATCTAATACGTTATTAATTATTTCAAGAAGCGTTGAAGCAGCATCATATATACTTTGTACTTCATTTTTTTGATTTTCTGGTAATTCTTCAGTTAAAAGACTTTCACTAAAACCAATTATAGCATTCATTGGTGTTCTTATATCATGACTCATATTAGATAAAAAATCAGTTTTTGCTTTTGAGGCTTCATTAGCTTCTTCCTTATCTTTTTCTAGTTCAGTAATAATTTTTAAATCAGGATTTTCCATAGTATAATATATAAGGGTCATTACAAAAGCCATTATTGAACTTGTTATTGATATATCTTTAAATACCCATTGTAATACTATAGATATTAAATTTAAAAATATAAATAATAAAATTGTAATTTTTTTATTAAATTCAATATTTTTATTACTTGAAATTAAATAAATACCTAAAATACCATTATAGATGATATTTATAATAAATGAAAAATACAAATCTTTGCCATTTTGATAATTAATATAATTATTAATATCAACGTAATATGAACTTTTTAAATAAATGCATATTGCCCCTAATATAAAAGTTATAATAAAAAGTATATAATAAAAAGCACTACTTTTAATTAATTCCTTTAAAGATTTAATATTATCTTTTTTTAAAGATGAAACATATATAATAAGCCACATAGACCATATTATAGTACTTACTATATAACTTTTTGATATAATTATATTTAATAATTTATATTTTTCAAAAAACATTAAATAATTAGAACATCCATCAAGTAATATTACAATAAATGTAAGAATTAAAAACACTTGATATACACTATTTTCAAGTGTTTTTTCTTTTCTTTTTTTAGAAAATACTCCAACTAGTAAAAGTAAATAACCTAATGAAAAAATTTGTATTAAAATATTTTTAATCATTATATTTCACCAATTATATTTAAAAATATGGTTATTATATCAGGATCATATTTACTTCCACTTTTACTTTTTATATTTTCAACAATTTTTACTTTTTCAATATTATGATTTATACCATTGGCATATTCATAACCAATATTTGCTATATATATATAATATGGAATATCTTTATTATTTTTTTGTTTTGGAAAACCTTTTCCATCATATCTTTCATTATGTAATAAAATTATATCTAAAGCATATTTTTTAATTTTATCATCAATATCAATATAATTTAATATTTTACTTCCTAAATATGGATATGAATAAATTTTTTCTTTTTCTCCATTACTTAAATTATTAATATTAGAAAAATATGAAATTGGGACAAATTTTAAACCTATATCATAATATTTACAAGCATTTAAAATATAATCATTATCAGAATTTGCTCCATATTTTTCTAATAATTTACTAATAACTTTACTTGCTATATTAAAAGATTTTTCATTATCAATTAAATATGCATTAATATAATTTGAAATAAGTTCTTTAAGTTCTTTATCTTGACTTTTAATTATTTCATTAATTGAATTGTTTTTAGAGTACATTTTAATCATATTATTTACTCTTTTAACAATAATTTCAAAATTAAATGGTTTTTCAATCATATCAGCAATTTCATAAGCATAAACTTTTTCTTTTGTATCTTTTGTATCATCCGCTGATACAATGATAACAGGTATTTTACTTAAATATCTTTTTTCTTTAAGATAATCAAGTACTCCAAAACCATCCATTACCGGCATTTTTAAATCTAAAAATATTCCCACTATTCTATCATAAGATGAATTTTCATATTTTCCAAGAATTTCCACAGCTTCTTCGCCATTTTGAGCTTCAATAATATTATAATAAGATGAAAATGCTTTTTTAAAAATACTTCGAGTAAGTGAATCATCATCAATTATTAATAATGATGATGAAACTTTATTAACTTTATTTATTAATTTAGATTCATAATTTTTATTAATATCAGGATTTTTATGAATAATATCTTCCACTAAAGATGAAAAATAATTATATAAATTATTTATTTCATAATTATCTTTATTAATACTTTCTAATGTATTTTCAATATTCATAATAAGATCAGTTATGTCACTACTTATTTCATTATTATTTTTAATTATTTTTTCACTTTTTTCATTTTTAAAAGAAATAATTAATACTTTATTATCTACTAATTTAACAATGTCAGTATAATTATCATATGATAATATATTAGAAAGTTTTAAATAATTAATAACTGCATATTCTTTATTCTCCAAATTATTTGCACTTATTTTAGCAAAATATTCATTTATAAAATCAGGATGAATACTTTTTTTACATCTTTCATAATAATCTTCATATGTAATTTTTTCATTAATTTCAAGACTATCAGTATATTTAAAAAATAATACTTCGTCTATTGTTATATCAATTAATGTAATATTAAATGTATTTAATATATTATTTAAATAATTATTCATAATTAACCTCGAAAATATTTATCTAAAATTTGATAAATTTCATTTGCTTTCATAAATAATGATGTAATATTACTATTTATATAATTTATATCATTTTCTTTAGCTTTCATTTCATGATTATATGCTAGTTCTGCAAGTGAAGTAATTCCTAATGTTTTACAATTACTTTTAAGTGCATGAACTTTTACTGCATAATTGGCAATATCTTTACTTTCATATAATTTTCTTATTTCATCCATTTGAGTAATAAAATTATTTTTAAATTCTAATAAAATATCATTATATGTTTGTTCATCTCCTAAAAAAGAAAGACCAATATCCGTATCAATTCCATTATTTTTTAAATATTCAAGTGTATTATTCATAAGTCACTACCCTTTCTAATATAATTTATTTTTCTATTGTTATTATTTCTTAAATTGTAAGTCTAATTTTTCGGCCCGACGCCAAAAGGAGTTTTGGCGTCATTTATTAGAGCAAACTGGCTCTATTACTGCGTTAGCTTACAATGAATACGTCATCATATGTTCCCGAGCCTGATAACTTGGCATTAGAGGAAAGTGTTACTACGCCACGAACACCATCAACAGGAATATCAACAGAACCAAAGAGAAGACCAAAAATAGGATTCAAAACAACCACACCAACATAATCACCATTAAATTCACTAGGCGAAGCGGACCAATATGCCATTTCGTTATTTAAATAAAAATTAGCGTTAAGTTCAAAAAATTTTGCTCCTGCTAGTACCATTTCATCTGCCGTTATTAATCCTAAATCTTCTATAAATAAATCATTTGTATTGCAATCAAATGTTGGTACCGGTGGTGTAGCATCTAGCCTACCCAATGCTGCATATTCAATATATGATCCAGTTGATGCCCATGTACTTGAGGTATTTCTATCATTACAAAATGTTGTACTTACTTTTCTTGATATATTATTATCTTGAAAATATTTTGTATACCAATTATTTAAATATGTTTTTATTGTACTATTTGTACTTGTTCCTCTTTGTGATCCTGATGTATACTGAAATCCTACATATTCTGCATGATTATATTCTGTATTATAAGCACTCATTCCCATCATTGTTTTTGCACCAGTCATGACTACACTTGTGCTTTTACTTGGTGGAGTGTTTCCTGTATATATCATTCTTATTTGATTACTTCCATCTATTCTTATTATTCGCCAGTACATATCATCTCCGGTTTCTGCTAAAGTTATAGCCTTACAATTATAATTATATTCACTATTATAACCATTATTACATTCTGATAGTGAATTATAATCCTTATAGTTAATACCAGAACCATTAAACCATACATCACTACTTGTATCTGTTGTTTGTGAACGAAAACCCCTATAAACTACAAAGTCTTCTTTAAATTTTCCATATTTTACCCAGTTATTATCTACTGCTCCCCTATAATAATATGTCTTACCACTTCCTTCATTATATGCGTGCATTCCTTCATTTGTTGTGGCAATCGTTGATAAATCTACTGTTTTAGCCTCTATTGCAGTCGCTCCACCATTTTGAGTTAATACTAAATTATAGCCATTTTCGGTTGGAAGATCTTCTGTAATGCAATCATAATTTGGATCTACATATATTTTGCCGGTAAAACTTTTTCCTTCAAGTTGGGACTGACTTACATCTAAATTATAATATCTTCCTGTTATTTTCCATTTGGCGGTTTCTTCACTTCCTGTACTTCTTATTTTAGCTTCCTTAACTAAATATCTTTTTGTTGCAGAATTCCATACATCAGTTGTATCTTCACCATTACTTCCAGAATAATAATTAAAGTTTCTTTCTGTTTCATAATAATTATATTTACCATTTAAACCACTAACTTCAAGGGTTATTTCTTTATCTGCTCCAGAAGTTACTGCTACACTATTTCCATAGGTTTCAGAGGTATTATCATATTCATAAATGATATTATATGTACATGTTGTAAGCATTCCTTCAGCTCCTTTTAAAGTTACATTAAGTGTTGCTGTATTTTCTGCCGCTAGTACTGCATTTCCCGTTTCAGAATTAGACTGACTCATTGCAGATGCTGGCACCTGAAGATTAAGCTGGGCTGCTGTGGTTGTAAATGATGCTGCACCGCCCTCCTGGGCATAAATATTTACAGAAACATTATTATTTAAATTTAAATTAAATGAGCCAAAATAAGCAAATGCTGATGCAAAAATAATAAACAGCAAAAATATGCTTGCTACTAGTGCTACTACTTTAACATTTTTATAATTTTTTTGCTCCATATTTGGACTCCTTATCCTACTATCAATATAATATCATAAAATAATAATTAATTAAATATTTTTTTTAATAAAAAAAGTGCATTTAGCACTCTTTATCAATATCAACTATTTTATATTTAGTAGTTCCTATTCCTCTTTTTTCAGCTTCTTCAATAGTATGTAAACCATTTCTTGATTCAATTCTTTCAATTAAATGAGTTTTTCCTGCATCTTCGGAAGAATATACTAAATCAACACTTGCTTTATCAATAGCAACTGGATCTAAACTTAACAAAATACCAATATCTTTCATACAAGGATTTTCTGCTTTAGCACAACAATCACAATCAACAGATAAATTACATAAAATATTTATATATACAATTTTTCCTTTAAAATAATTTACTACAGATGTTGCTGCATCTGCCATTGATTCTAAAAATAAATCTTGTTTTGTATTTAACTTCCAAACTTCGTTTTGATCTAAAGTTTTTCCAGCACTATGGATATAACTTTTTCCTCTACTTGAGGCAATACCAATTGAAAGTTGTTTAAGAGCTCCACCAAATCCACCCATAGGATGTCCTTTAAAATGAGATAAAACAAGCATACTATCATATTTTGTTAAATTTCTACCTACATAATTTTTTTTGATTACTTTACCATTTGGAATATCTAATACTAAATCATTATCATCTTTATCTAATAAATCAACATCAAAATATTTATTCCAACCATGTTTTTCTAATAATTTTAAATGTTTTTCCGTACTATTTCTTTGTCCATTATAAGCAGTATTACATTCTACTACTGTGCCATTAACATAATCTATTAAATCTTTAACAAATTCTGGTTTTACATAATTTTGATTACCATCTTCTCCAGAATGAAGTTTAATTGCAATATTACCATTTAATGGACTATTAATTTTTTTATAGATTTTCACTAAACTTTCTGGAGTTATATTTTTTGTAAAATAAACTATTTTTTCTTCCATTTTTTTCCTTTCTTATTTAAAAAATGATAATACATTGTACTATCATTTATTATGGTTCAACAATTTGTGTGTATTCTATATTAGCGGCAAATCTTTTTTGACCATTTTGAATTTGATTATGCATTAAATTTTTAAGGGTTACTCTTGCCATATAATATTCATTAATTTTACCTGCTGCTTTTGAAGTAGTAATTGATGTTTCATCCACTAAAACTCTTGAAGAATCATTTGCATCAACAGTTATATCATATGAGTTTTGTAGTACATAACATCTATTATTTGCACTATCATAATAATCTTCAACCCAATCAGTATCATCTAAAGCAATGCAATCATCTTTAGTTGTTACACCAGCAACTTCATTTCTTTGAGCATCATAACATTTTCCCGTATTACAATTACTTTCAGAAACTGATTTATCAACTTTATAAAAATCCAAAACTAATTCTGCTATATTTTCTACAGTCCAAATATATGTATCACTTGCAGTACAAGAATATAGATCACTTAAGTTATTTGAGTTTCCTTTTGGATAGCATTTAAAATTTATTCCATCATTAGTAGCCCAAATATTTCCTTCGCCGCATTCATCTTGACTAAGAGCATTTGGAGTTGTTTTTTCATAACATGTTCCAGAAGTATATTCCATATTATTTTCAGATACATTTAATGCTATTTTATATTTTCTTGTTACATCTGTTTCAGAATTAGTTTGAAAAGTAATACTTCCCATTGTTTCATCATATAAATTTGTTTTTGCTACCGCAAGTTCTTCACTAAAATTTTCTTCATTAGCTAAAATTTCAATTGAACTACCAGCATCAATTAAAAATAAGTCACTTGAAACATCAGTTGTAACATTAATGTTACTTGTTCCCCTTCCTTGTATTTGACTTGCTAAATAAGCAAATGTTGCTCCAATAACAACAACTAGCATTGTAACTATAGCAATTACAGTAAGTAATACTACATTTTTTTTATTTGAGTCCTTATCCATCTTCAACTCTCCCTTCTATTATCAAATTAATCATATAATATTTTTTGATTTAAGTCAATAAATTACATTTTATTTTTTAAAATTATACATTTTTATATTTTTTTTTGATATTATTATATTGGAGAATAAATATGATTTTAAAAATTGATAATGACGAATATATTAAAGTAATTAAGGCAAATACTTTTTTTAAAAAATTAATTGGTTTTATGGGTAAAAAAAATTTTAAATATTCTATGCTTTTTCCCAATATATCAAGCATTCATACATTTTTTATGAAAGAAAATATAGATGTAATTGGTATAGATAAAAATGATATAGTAATTTATAAAGCTTTAAATATACCTAAAAATAAAATAATAATAATTAAAAATAATAAAAATGCAAGCATTTTAGAAATGCCTGCATTTAAAGGGAAAAACTTAAAAATTGGCGATAAATTAACCTTTATACGTAAATAAATAATCATTTATTGCAACATCATCGCCACTTTTAGCGCCTAACTTTTCAAGTTCATCTTCAACACCCATGGCTTTTAAAATTCTTGCAAAACGTAAAACTGCTTCATCTTCTTCAAATTTAGTCATTTTAAATAATCTTTCAATTTCTTTACCTTTAAGTACCCACACATCTCCATCTTTAGTAATAGTATAAGGTTTTTCCTTTTTAAATTTTATATATACTTCTTCTTCAAATTCATTATCATTATATACAGTATTTTCAGTTTCTTGTAAAGTTTTATCAATATGATTTAATAATTTATCTACTCCTAAAAGGGTTAAAGAACATATTTCAAAAACTTCTAAATCTGGATAAGCATTTTTAAATTTTTTTAAATTTTCACTTGCATCAGGCATATCCATTTTACTTGCAACAACAATTTCTTTTTTATTTGCTAATTTTTCAGAATAATTTTTGAGTTCATTACGTATAACTTTATAATCATTAATTGGGTCATTTCCTTCTAAAGAGGTCATATTTACCATATGAAGTAATACTTTACATCTATCAGCATGTTTTAAAAATTTATCACCTAGGCCTACCCCATTACTTGCCCCTTCAATAAGTCCAGGAAGATCAGCAACAACAAAAGACGAATTATTTTTTAATTTTACAACCCCTAAATTTGGAGATAGTGTAGTAAAATGATAACTTGCAATTTTTGGTTTTGCACTACTTATTACAGATAAAAATGTGCTTTTACCAGCACTAGGAAGTCCTATTATTCCTACATCTGCTAAAACTTTAAGTTCACATCTTAAATATCTAATTTCTCCTTCTTCTCCTTTTTCAGAAAATTTAGGAGCAGGATTTTCATGAGTAGCAAAAGATTTATTACCTCTTCCACCTCTTCCACCATGAGCAACAATTACTTTTTGTCCATCATTTACAATATCACATACAATTAAAGATGTATCATCATCATAAATAGTTGTTCCTAAAGGCACTTTTATAACAATATCTTCACTATTTTTACCATAGCGGTTTTGACCCATACCATTTTCGCCTTTTTTACCTTTAATAATCTTTTTATACTTTAAATCAACTAACGTTTTTAAAGATCTATCGCCAACGAAAACAATATCACTACCTCTTCCACCATTTCCTCCATCTGGTCCACCCATAGGAACAAATTTTTCTCTACGAAAAGATGTACAGCCACTTCCACCATCACCAGCAATTAATTTAATTTTAACTTCATCAACAAACATTTTAATCACCTAGCCTTTTTTAGTATACCATTAATAATTAAATAAAAAAATGCCATAAGGCATTATTTTTCATAAACAGATACTTTTTTCTTATTTTTTCCCATTCTTTCATACTTTACTACACCACTAATTTTAGCAAATAAAGTATGATCTTTACCCATTCCTACATTTTGTCCTGGATAAATTTTAGTTCCTCTTTGACGGTAAATAATACTTCCTGCATTACAAGTTTGTCCATCAGAAAGTTTAGCACCTAGTCTACGACCTGCAGAATCACGATTATTCTTTGTAGAGCCTTGAGCTTTAACGTGAGCAAATCTTTGAATATTTAAACTTATAAATAACATATTTAATTCTCCTTTACTATTATTTTTCATTAATTACTTCAATATTTTTAGGATACTTTCTAGATAATTCTTTAAGCATTTCAATCATATTTGTAATTAATTTTAATGTAATATCATCATTACTTAGAATTTCAATTTTCATATATTCATCATTATCTGAAAATTTAATGCTTTTCTGATTGATATTTAATAGACCATTAACAGTCGTATAAATTATACTAGATACACTAGCACATACAATATCTTTTCCAAAAGTATCAAAATCAGCATGACCATAAATTTTTATATAATCACATTTATTTTCTACTTTTATCATAATTAACCATTAATTTTTTTAATTTCAACTAATGTATAAGCTTGTCTATGTCCTTGAGTCTTTCTAAATTTCTTTTTAGGACGATAATGGAATACTTTAATCTTCTTTCCACGACCATTTTTAATTACTTCAGCTTCAACATTAGCATTTTTAACAAATGGAGTACCTACTTTACCATCAACAAATAGGACTTCATCAAAAACAACTTTTTCACCAGCTTGAGCATCTAATTTTTCAATGTAAATGCGAGAGCCTTCTTCAACATAATATTGTTTTCCACCTGTTTTAATTATTGCTTTCATTTCTTACGCCTCCTTATATAAGTCACACCTTTAAGGTAAGTATAAACTTTTTAAAACCTTTTTAGAGTGGATGAAATGACTTAAAACAATAAAATCTTACCAAAATTACTTATGTTTGTCAACTAAATTTGGGTAATACCAGGATAAAATCATAAATTAACAAATTTTAAAGATGGTATGGAAAAAGTA
>JBJFGY010000029.1:0-2809 GCA_051893155.1 Bacilli bacterium | reverse complement strand
AGAACAATTAGATTTTAAATTAAGTAGTTATAATGCATAAAATAAGACTAGGTATGTTTTATACGTTATGTGGGGGCGTATGTTTCATACCTAGTCTATTTAAGGTTACATATACTTCATATATAATGTTACCATCTTTATACAATAATCCATTATTGCTTCTAATGGTACATAATTGCAATAGAAATCATCTGGGTCAATTGGTATATCCCAATAATCATACATTGTCTTACTTCTCTTAATTAACATTTCTCTAGTTTGATAATAATCTGATGTACTGATAAACCTTAATATGTAAGCTACATATTTAAGGTCATCATTATATATCAGCCAAGATTTCTTTAATTCCCTATATATGTCTTTTGCGATTGCTCTAAAATTACTTCTATAAGGTAATTCAATATTATTGCTACAATGTTTATCTCTTATTTCATCCATTTGTCTATCTAATTTAAGATACAATTGAACCGATTTAATTTTATCTTCTTTCTGTATAGCATTGGATAATTGTCTTATAAGATTATCATCTACTTCATCTACTAAAAAGTTATTATATCCATATAAATGAGTTAAATAATCTAATAACATCTTAGAAGATTCATACATAGATTCAATGCCCCAATACATATGTCATTCCTCCTTCTTAATTATCTTACATTTTCCATCTTCTAAAAGCATAAAATCTATATCTCTACGTATGCCAGAATATATAATTGCATCAAATTGATAATCTTTATTATCCCAATGCACTATTATATCTTTATCTTCTATAAAACCTAAACCTTCATAAAATCCAAAATCATAATCTTCCGATTCAGTTGGGTAAGTTACAAATTCTTTCATTTGAACCATAGCTCCAGCTGAAGCACCTATTACAATACCATTAAATTCTTTTATAGTTCTTATTAATCCTAATACTTTAATTGTTATCATAAAGGTTATAGGATTACCACCTGTAAAGAATAATACATCGGCTTGTCGTATTTTATATTTCATAAACTTAACACTATCCTTATGAGGATTTAATACGTATATATCTTCTTTTTCTATTCCATAATCCCTAAATGGTTCTGTTATTTTATTTAATTCATAACCAAAATCATAATCATATAATTCATTAAAATAATCTTCTCTATCATAAAATATATCATCGTGAGAAAATGGTAAGATAACTACTTTCATATTAGGTTTAAGATATTCTTTAATTCTAGAAAAACAATACTTATTATTAAAATCATAAGTAGATAAAAGTATATTAATCATTTATTCTTACCTCCTTTTAATTATTTATTTAAAAGTATCATTTAATATATTAACTATTTCATTAGCTAAATGTTGTGATACGTAATCAGTATAAGCATCACTACATATTATTTCTAATTCAGATGGATTACTAAAGAAACCTAATTCTGCTAATACGCCTACTGTAGTATTATTCAAATGACTTAATTCTCCTATATAATTATTTACATTTTTTCTATTTTGCATTTGTCTAATTTGTCCATTATCGCTTATTGCATTTGATAATCTAGTGGCTATTTCTGCACCTAGTTTATCATTCTCGTTACACATCATAAAGTATCCGGTACTATCTGATTGATAAGAATTATGGTGTAGAGATAAATATAAATAAGGATTACTTCTGTTGGCTATTCTAGCTGCTGAATTTAAATCTTCAGACTTACCATTTGCTATTTGTAAACCAACATTTACACCTCTTGCTTTTAATTCATTATAAGTTTTTATAGCTATTTTTTTATTTATATCTGCTTCCGATATATAAAAGCCTTTGCCATCATGGTCATTTCTTAATGGTATATCGCTAGGTATGTTTATAGATTGATTATTTACATATGCTCTTTTCCCCGGTTTAGCAGTCGATTCATTAGACCATTCTCCTGCTCTAATAACTACATCACATTCTCTTTGTTGTATTTGAGACACTTCTATTTTATTACCCACCTCCCATTTTATATAATCATTATTTTGAGTATATCCTATATTGGTAGTCAATAAGAAAGCCATAATCAAACATAATAATATTTTTTTACCATATTTCAATAATGTGCTTAACATAATATTCTCCCCTTTTAATCATTTACTTTATATTTATTTTAACATTGATTTTATTTAAACCTAATGTATTAATTAAATCCATAACCTCCATTTTAGTAATCTTTTCTAGATATTCCTGTTTTTCTTGAGTATCATATATTTCTTTTATTTTATCTATTGCAGATTCGTTAAATGTTTCGCTCCAATAACGTTGTAATAATTGCCCATCTCTAGTATTCATTAATATATTTCTAGTGCATTCCTTTTCTACCAACTTAAAGGTGTTATTTTTTATATGAACAGATGTTTCATTCAGAACTGCTTTTGGTAATGTTATATCAATAGTATTAGTATCATAATTAACTGATATATTTGCATTTTTTAAATCTACTTTATATTCATAGTAACATGATGCATTTGCGACCATTTGCGACCTTGCGTGTAATCCAAACATTGAGTCTCTTTCATAAATATAAGTATGTTTTAAATTAATGTTACCTGTAAAAACCGTATAGCTATTAAGTTTATTAAATTCATTTTCTATTGATTCTATATCTGCAATTGAAATATATTGTCCTTTATTTTTATTATCTATATCTTGTTTCATTTCCAATTGATATTGTAATTCATTTATTTTATTTTGCTGATGTTTATACCCTATCCCACCACCTAACAAAGTTACAAATACTAAAACTCCTACAATAACTTTATTCCTAATACTTTTAGTGATTCTTTTATTTAACATAATATCCTC
>JBJFGY010000028.1:0-12898 GCA_051893155.1 Bacilli bacterium | reverse complement strand
ACTAGATTTTATCTAGGCTAAATTAGTATTTTTTTATTAAAGTGTCAAAGATAGGATAATTTGTAAGCAAGATAATAAATAGGTAATAAAATATTGCTCTGATGATAGAATAATTGCTAGAGAATATAAATTAGTGTGATATAATGTATATGGGTGATTTAAATGCAAAAATATTCAAAAGAGCAAATAATAAGTGAAATTATATTTTTACTAAAGTATCATAATAACGAAAAACCATGTTTATTATTTGCTAATTTATTATTAAACAAAGTAAATAATGATCAAGAAATTACCTTAAGTAAAGATGAAATTATTAATTTTTTATTTACAAAAGATAGTAATGAAATAAATGATACTATATTTTATTGTTTAAGTAAATTAAAAGCTGATTTATCAGGAATTAATTTTGATGGTAAAAAAATTACGGGATTGAATTTTGCTAATTTAAAAGGAATTGAGATAAATCTTGACAGGGTTCCTAATAAGGATTTGTCAAAAGTTAAATTTTGTGGTGTAACACTAAAAGGGTCATTAGATAACGCAGTTATAGAATATACAGATTTTAGTGGTTATCTTGGTGACGTAATAATAAACCCACAAACAATAATGCATAAATCAATAAAAGGTTCTAATTTATCAGGAGTAAAAATTGATGGAAATTTTGATAATGTAGTCATAACTGGTGTTGATTTTAGTAAAGCAAAAGGAGATATTGTAATCAATCCTCAAAAAGTTCCTAACAAAGAACTTATAGGAATTAACTTTGCTAATGTTTTATTATGTTGTTCTATTAATGAAGAAAATAAAGAATTTGTAGAACCATCATTTGCAGGATGTACAATATATGAATGTAAATTTAAAGATTTAAAATCTCCAATTGTTATTAATTTAGATACAATAAATAGTTACATTTTCCCAAAATTGGCAATTTGCGATTTAACAGGTGTTGTTGTAGAAGGGAATACAAAATCAAATTATGAACCTATACATTGTGTTAAAGAAGATGGTACAGTATTGTTTGATGATGTTGGTGATGATTTATTTGGTTCGTACTATTATGATGAACAAGGTAATTATGTTCATATACATTTATATGAATCAATGATGTGGGATGATAATAATAAATGTTGGAAGTATATTTTAAGAGAAAATGAAAATAATTTAAAATTTAATGTTGAATTTAAAAAAATAGAACAGCAAGAAAAACAAAAAAGATTGTCATTGTTTAGAAAAAGGTAAGAATTATCATTTTGATAGTTCTTTTTCTTTAGAAATAAATATTTATTTTGACTTACTAATTGACAATTAGCACATGGTGATTATGATTATGTAATTGATGCTTAATATTTAGTTAATAATTTTTAAAGTTGAAAATGCTATATTTATTTGTGGATTTTTTAATGATTAGAACATGAAATGGCTAAAATACTTAAAAAGAAAATATTAAATATTATTTATGCATAAAAAAATAAACTTTAGAAGTTAAACAAGTATGATATAATGTAGTTGGTGATTTAAAAATGATTATAAGAGTACTTGATGAAAATAGAGCAAATATTTGTGATAATTTATTAACTAAATTAATTCAAGATGAACGAAAATATGACAGTTCTATTGAAAAAAATTTTGTTGTTAAAAATTATTTTATAAATATTATTAAAAAGAAAAGTAATATTTTGTTATGTTATGAAGAAAATAATATTATTAAAGGATATATTTATTTAAAACCGGTTAAAAGTAATGATTTAAAAGGATATTTGATTGATGGGATATATGTTGATATAGCTTATAGAAATAAAGGTATAGCTACAAAATTAATTACTGAAGCAATTAAAATTATAAAAAAAACAAAAACTGATTTTATTGATATAAATGTTTTAGCAAATAATAAAATTGCTTGTAAATTATATAAATCATTTGGATTTAATGAGTTTAAGATTAATTTAAGAAAATCTATATAAAAAATAATATCATTTTTAAAACTTATCCATAAAATATAATAACATTACTTGTAATGTTTATATAGATTGAGCCTTAATTGGCTCTTTTTTTTAAAGTAAAAAAATAGTATAATTTTAATTATGAAGGTGTATTTAATATATTCAGATAGTTATAAAAGAATAAATGATAAAGTTAACGAAATAGTTAATAGTTCTTTAAATGTAATAAAATATAATTTAAATAATAGTACGTTAAAAGATGTTATTGAAGAAGCAAATTATTTTTCATTGACTGGTGAAGAAAAATATATAATAGTTAAAAGTAATGATTATTTTTCTTCGAAAAAAAGTAGTGAAGAAAAAAATGATGATCTATTATTAAATTATATTGATAATCCAAATAAAAATACTACTATAATTTTTACAAGTAATGTAATGTTTGATAAAAGAAAAAAGATTTATAAAAAAATTAATAGTTTTAATAATGTTATTGAACTTATACCATATAATAAAAAAGAATTAGTATATAAATGTATGGAAATATTAAAAAATTATGGATATATAATTAATTATGAAACCGGTAATTATATAGTTGAAAATTCATATGTAAATTATGATATTATGCTAAGTGAAATTGATAAAATTAATTTATATTTTAAAAAAGGTAATCTTTCGCTTGAAGAAATAAAAAAAGTTGTTTCAAATGCTATTTCAGGAACAACATATAAATATGCAAAAGCAATAATTAATCAAGATTTATCGCTTGCTTTTAAAATGCAAAAAGAATTAGAAATATTTAAAATTGATCCAAGTTTATGTATATTAACTTTATATAAAGAAATGCAAATAATGTTATTAATAAAACAAAATAATGATATCAAAAATATTCAATATTTATTTGGTAAAGAAAATTGGCAAATGGATGACTATAAAATTAATGCTCAAAAATATACCATTAAGGAAATAAAAAAAATCATAACCAAACTGTGTGATTATGATTATAAGTATAAAAGTGGTTTAATTGATAAATCTATTATATTAGATTTGATATCTTTAGATTTATGTTAATTTTTTATAATTTGCAAAGGATATTTTAGCAATATCATATAAATAGTCTTTTCCTTTTTCTGCAATTATTTGTTTGATTTGATTATCAACTTCTATTCCAGCACCTTTATGAAGATTATATCCAGATAGTTTATTTAATTTGTCCATTTCTTTAAGAAAAATATATCTTGCAATAACTGAAGCAGCAGCAACACTCATACATTTACTTTCACCTTTAGTATAAAACTTAATATTTCTTAGTGTCGTTTCATCATCTTTTAAATAACTAAAATATTTTTTTTCATTAACAAATTTATCAATAACTGCATGTTTATAATCAGGATGATATTTATTATCTAAATCCATTAATACTTTATTATGTAAAATTGATTTAATTTGCACCATATTATAATTTTTATTTGAAACCAAATCATTAAAATCTTTATTACATAGAACATAGAAAGTATATGGTATATCTTTCATTAATTGTGGTGCTATTTCTATAATTTTTGTATCTGTTAATTTTTTTGAATCCTTAATACCTAATTTTGTAAGTTCATTTATTTTATTCTTATTAACATAGGTAGCGACAACAACAACAGGGCCAAAAAAATCGCCACATCCTGTTTCATCACTTCCAATAGAAGAATAATATACATAAAAATCATTATCTTCTTTTGATTTTTCTTTATTTTTTACTGTATTTTCAGTAGGCTTTCCAGTAATTTTTGACTGCATATTTTGCCATATACTTGCTTCAATATCCGCACCAATACCTTGGAACATAACTTTACCAGATTCATATAAAGTTATTACTATATCATAGTTTTTTGCCGCAAATTTTGAATAAGGTGGTTTTTTTGCAAGTTCAAAATTTTTATAAAATTTAATCAATTTCTCATGAAGTCTTTCATCTAATTTAAATACAACACAATTCATTTTTAATCACCTAAAAATATTTTACTAAAAAACATTAAAAAAGTCATTATTTTTCTAAAAAAACTTAAATTAGAAAAACGTGTAAGTTTTTCTTTATTTTTTAAAAATAATAGTATATAATTAATAATAGGAAAGAGGTTAGACATATGAAGATTATTGAAATTGCAATACTTATTATTATTTTATTAGGAGCATTAATGGGATTTCAAAAAGGGGCAATAAAAGGAATTTTTGAATTAGTTGGAACTGTATCAATTATAATAATTGCTTATTTATTAAAAGGTTATTTAACTACAGTATTAATTAAATACTTACCATTTTTTAATTTTAAAGGATATGTTGGTTTGTATTCAATAAATTTTATGATTTATGATGTTATTTCATTTATAATTATATTTGTATTATTATATTGTATTTTAAATATATTAATTAATTTAGCAGGTTTTATTGATAAATTAATTAATTTAAGTGTTATATTTGCTTTACCATCTAAAATAATTGGTCTAGTATTTGGAATGGTTAATGCTCTTATATTTGTATTTTTACTTTGTTATATTGCTATGCAAATTCCACATACTCAAAAATATGTTATGGAAAGCAGTGTTAGTACAAAAATTTTAGAAAGAACTCCTATTGTTAATGTTGTATGTAGTAAAGGAATACTTGTAGGAGAAGATGTATATAATAAATTATCTACTTATTCATTTAACGAAGAGGACATACAAAATATGAATTTACAAATTGCTACTTCAGTTGCAAAATATGGTTTAGTAGATAAAAAGTTTATTCAAGAAGCAATTAATGCGGGTAAATTAAATTTAGATCATGTAATAATCGCATAGAAAGGATAAAAAATGATTAAACATTTAGAAAAAGAAGAAGATTTTTATGAAATTATTAAAGAAGGTCCTATTATAGTGGATTTTTATGCTGATTGGTGTGGACCATGCAAAATGTTATTACCTGTTTTAGATGAAATTGATTTTGCTACAATATTAAAAGTTAATGTAGATGAATTTCCTAATATTGCTAAAAGATTTGGAATAATGAGTATTCCAACACTATTATTTTTTAAAAATGGATTAGAACAAAATAGAGAAATTGGATACAGAGGGCTTGATGAAATAAAAGAAGCTTATAAATTAATCAGTTAATAAGCTTTTTATTTGCAATTTTTTATAGCAATTTTATGTATTTTATGTTATATTAAAAAAGTAATAATTTTTTCTATGGAAAGCCTGACAAACTTTTATTAACATAGAAACGCTTAAAGCGATAAATAATAAAGACCTAGAAATAAGGTGGCACCGTGGAATTTTTTCTGCCCTTATGTAATCTAGGTTTTTTTAATAAGAAGGAGGATAAAAATGATTACAAAACCAAAAGGATGTTATGATTTAACTGGAGTTGATGCTCAAAAATATCAAAAAATAATAGATATAGTAAATGCTTATGCAAAAATTTATAATTATAAGTTTATTAGAACACCTTTATTTGAAAGTACTGAGTTATTTAAAAGAAGTGTAGGAAATTCAAGTGATATAGTTCAAAAAGAAACTTATGACTTTTCTGATCGAGGTGGAAGAAATTACACATTAAGACCCGAAGGAACTGCTGGGGTTGTTAGAAATTTTATTGAAGATAAATTATATGGTAATCAAACTAGTGTTGTAAAAAAATATTATATTGGGACAATGTATCGTTATGAAAGACCAGGACTTGGGAGAAATCGTGAATTTACCCAATTTGGTGTTGAAGCAATGGGTAGTGATAATCCACTTTTAGATGCTGAAGTTATATCACTTTCATATAATATATTAAAAGAATTAGGACTTGATGTAACAGTTAAAATAAATAATTTAGGTTCACCTGAAGATAGAGAAAATTATAAAAAAATTTTAGTTAAGTATTTAAATAATCATATTAATGATTTATGTGAGGATTGTCAAAAAAGAATTAAAACTAATCCTTTAAGAATACTTGATTGTAAAGTAGACTCTGAAAGTGAAATATTAAAAAATGCTCCAATAATTAGTGATTATTTAAATAAAGAAAGTACAGAAAGATTTAAACAAATATTAAATTATTTAGATTATCTTGATGTGGATTATGAGATTGATAATAATTTAGTAAGAGGTTTAGATTATTATGATTATATGGTTTATGAACTTAAACTTAATGAATCACTTGCTCTTGGTGGTGGTGGAAGGTATAACCATTTAGTTTCAGCATTAGGTGGTCCAGAAGTTCCTTGTGTTGGCTTTGCATGTGGAATTGAAAGAATTATTAATGTAATGGAAGATAATATTAATGAAGATATAGATGTTTATATAATGCATGTAAATGATGAAGAAAAATATAAAGCAAATATATTATTACAAGATTTACGACTTAATAATATCGTATGTGATACAAATTATATGAATAAAAGTTTAAAAGCACAATTTAAAGAAGCTGATAATATGAAAGCAAAAATATTAATTATTTTAAATAGTGAAGATTTATCTAAAGGTTTAATTACTGTAAAAGATAATATTACAAAGGAAGAAGTAAAAATTCCCGAAGATGAAATAATTGATTATATTTTAGGAGTGATATAAATGGATTTAATTAATTTAATAAAAAATATAAAAGAATTTGAAAATAAAGAAATTAATATATGTGGTTGGATTAAAAACCATCGCCCTCAGAAAGAGTTTGGATTTATTTCATTTAATGATGGAACAACTCAAAATGGGATTCAAGTATTTTATGATAAAAAAATTGATAATTTTGAGAGTGTTTCACATTTATTAGTAGGATCTGCAATTAAAGTTAGTGGCGTAATTGTACCATCTGAAGGAAAAGATGATTATGAAATTAAAGCAAGGAGTATTGAAATATTATCATCTTGTCCAGAAGACTACCCAATTCAGCCCAAAAGACATACTCGCGAGTTTTTAAGAGAGCAAGCCTATTTAAGACCTAGAACAAATCTTTTTACTGCCGTATTTAGAGTTAGAAGTGTAGCAGCATATGCTATTAATAGTTATTTTCAAAAGAATAATTATGTTTATATTCATACACCAATAATTACTGCGAGTGACTGTGAAGGTGCTGGTCAAATGTTTCAAGTTACAACACTTGATATAGAAAATAATAAAAAAATTGATTATTCAAAAGATTTTTTTGGTAAGAAAACATCTTTAACTGTATCTGGTCAATTACAAGCTGAAACATGTGCACTTGCATATAAAAAAGTTTATACATTTGGTCCAACTTTTAGAGCAGAGGAAAGCAATACTAAAACTCATGCTGCAGAATTTTGGATGATAGAACCAGAAATTGCTTTTGCAGATCTAAATGAAGATATGACAATTATGGAAGATATGCTGAAGTATGTTGTAAAATATGTTCTTGATAATGCAAAAGATGAAATGAAATTTTTAGATAGTTTTGTTGAAAAAGGTTTAATAAATAAACTTGAGAAATTAGTTAGTTCTAAATTTACTAGAATTACTCATGAAGAATGTATTAATTTGCTTCTTGAAAGCGGTAAAAAATTTGAATTTGAACCAAAATATGGGGAAGATATTGCAAAAGAACATGAAAAATATATTACAGAATATTTTAATGGCCCTGTATTTATTTATAATTGGCCAAAAGATATCAAAGCATTTTATATGAAACAAAATGATGATGGAAAAACTGTTGCCGCTGTAGACCTTGAAGTTCCAGAAGCTGGAGAACTTATGGGTGGTAGTCAAAGAGAAGAAAATTATGATAAACTTTTAAATAGAATGAAAGAACTTAATATGGATACAAATTCAATGCAGTGGTACTTAAATTTAAGAAAATTTGGTTCATGTGTTCATTCTGGATTTGGAATGGGTTTTGAAAGATTATTAATATATCTTACAGGCGTTGATAATATACGTGATGTAATTTTATATCCAAGAACTACAAAAAATTGTGAATTTTAGAAAGGAAGTAATTATGAATAGTAATAATAAATACCGAAATATCTATTGTGGTAATATAACAATTGATGATGTAGGAAAAAAAGTAAAAATTGCTGGTTGGATTAATTCCATAAGAAATTTAGGAAGTTTAGTTTTTATCACGTTAAGAGATGAAACTGGTATTATTCAAGTTATAAGTGAAGATGTATCTCTTTTCGAAGGAATTACTAGAGAAAGTACGGCATCAATTACTGGAACTGTTCAAAAAAGAAGTGGTAATGTAAATCCAAATATGAAAACAGGTAAAGTTGAAGTATTACTTGAAAGTATTGAAATATTAGGCAAATGTCAAAATACTTTACCATTTGAAATAGCTCGTAGTAAAGATGCTAATGAAGAAACAAGACTTAAATATCGTTATTTGGATTTAAGAAATCCTTTAGTACATGATAAAATAGTTTTTAGAACTAAAGTTATAGATTTTATTCGTAAAACAATGAAAGATATGGAATTTACGGAAATAACTACTCCGATAATTACGGGATCATCTCCAGAAGGAGCAAGAGACTTTGTTATTCCATCAAGAAATTATCATGGCAAGTTTTATGCACTTCCTCAAGCACCTCAAATATATAAACAATTATTAATGGTTTCTGGATTTAATCGTTATTTTCAAATTGCACCATGTTTTCGTGATGAAGATTGTCGCGCAGATAGAACTCTTGAATTTTATCAATTAGACTTTGAAATGAGTTTTGCCACTGATGAAGATGTTTATGAAGTAGGAGAAACAGTATTTTATAATACTTTTACTCATTTTTCTGATAAATATGTTTCACCAAGACCTTTTAGAAGAATAGCATATAAAGATGCAATGCTTAAATATGGATCTGATAAACCAGATTTAAGAAATCCACTTATTATTGAAGATGTATCAGATATTTTTGAAAATAGTAGTTTTAATGGGTTTAAAGGAAAAATTGTTAGAGTAATTAAATGTGAAAATGTTGATAAAAGTAATTCTTGGTATAAAAAACTTGAAGACTTTGTAAAAAGTAAAGGTGGTAGTGGTCTTGCTTATATCAAGGTACATGAAAATAATGAATTAAATAGCGCAATTTTAAAATTTTTAAGTACTGAAGAAAAAGAAAATCTTGTAAATAGATTAAAACCAAATAATGGTGATGTAATTTTCCTTCTTGCAGGTGATGAACATATTATTAAGATTGCTGGACTTCTTCGTAATCTTTTAGGAGAGGAATTAAATTTAATTGATCATAATAGATATGAATTTTGTATTGTTAATGATTTTCCATTTTTTGAATATAATGAAGATGATAAAAAATGGGATTTTGGTCATAATCCATTTAGTATGCCTCAAGGTGGCTTTGATAGTTTAGAAAATAAAAATCCTGGTGATATTCTTGCATATCAATATGACTTTGTATGTAACGGTAATGAAATGGCTTCAGGTGCAGTAAGAAATCATGATATTGAGATAATGAAAAAAGCATTTGAAATTGCAGGATATAGTGAAGATGTGGTTAAAGATAAATTTAGAAGTCTTTATACTGCCTTTACTTTTGGTGCTCCTCCTCATGCTGGTATGGCTCCAGGAATTGATAGAATTGTAATGCTACTTACTGGTGAAGAAAATTTAAGAGAAGTTCAAGTATTTCCACCTAATGTATCTGGTATGGATCTTCTTATGGGAAGCCCAAATACACTTACTGATAAACAACTAAAAGAACTTGGTATTACAATAGCGGAGGAAAAATAATGTTTACTAAGGAGTTAATACTTGATTATGCTGATAAATTATTAATTGGTCTAAGTGATGAAGAAGTTAATACTCTTTTAAAAGAATTTGATGTTATAAATCAAAATATGGAAAAAATAAATGAAATAAAAGGATTAGAAAATATTAATCCTGCTCATTTTCCTCAAGACTATGAAATTAATTTATTACGAGATGGTAATGAAGAAAGAATGATTGATATTGATAAGACTTTAGCTAATTGTGATAAATATATTGATAGAGAAGTTGAAGTTCCAAAGGTGGTGGAATAATGAATTATTTTGATAAAAATATTGATGATATTCATGAAGATTTATTAAATAAAAAATATACTTCAAAAGATTTAATTAATTATTCACTTTCAGAGGCTAAAAAAATTAATCAAGATTGTAATGCTTTTAACTTATTACTTGAGGCAAAAGATTGTCAGGTTACAGATAACATTTTATCTGGAATTCCATATGCTATGAAAGATAATATATCTACAAGAGGAATAAGAACAACAGCATGTTCTAATACTTTAAAAGATTATGTTCCTATTTATGATGCGACTATATATAAAAAATTACAAGATGCTGGTGCAGTAATGATTGGAAAAACTAATATGGACGAACTAGCTATGGGTGGAACAGGACTTACTGGTAATACGGGTATTGTTCGAAATCCTTTTGATATTAATAGAATTACAGCAGGATCATCTGCAGGAAGTGCGGTTGCTGTTGCTACGAAAACTGTACCTTTTGCTATTGGCACAGATACTGGTGATTCTATTAGAAAACCTGCGGCTTATACTGGAGTTGTTGGTTATAAGCCATCATATGGTTTAGTAAGTAGGTATGGACTTTTTGCTTTTGCATCATCTCTTGATACAATTGGTGTTTTAACAAATAATGTAAAAGATGCAGCAATTGTAATTGATACAATAAAAGGTTCAGATGATAATGATATGACTACTATTAAAGATATGGATGATGTAAAATTAGTAGATTATTTAAGTCAACATAATCATAAAAAATTATTTTATATAAAGGAAGTAATTGATAAATCAAGATATAATGATGAAAATACTTTGAAAATAATTGATGATTTTATTTGCCTTTTAAATAAGTTAAAAGAAAAAGGTTATGAGATAGAAGAAAGAAGTATTGATGAAACAATTTTAAATGCTTTAAAGCCTATTTATACATCAATTTCATGTGCGGAAGCAACAAGTAATGATTCAAATCTTACAGGAATATGTTTTGGTCATCGGGTAAATGGTAATAATTCAATAGATATTATTAAAAATTTTCGTACAGAAAACTTTTCATCATTAATTAAACGTAGATTTGTAATTGGATCATTTATCCTTCAAAAAGAAAATCAAGAAAAATATTTTATTAATGCTAAAAGAGCAAGAAGACTTGTAGTAGATATATTTAATGAGTTATTTAAAAAATATGATGGTTTAATTATGCCTGCTGCAAGTAATATTGCTCCACTTATAGAAGATACAACAGATGAAATGGGCAAAAATGAAAATGTTTTAGATAATCATTTAGTTATTGGTAATTTTGGTGGTTATCCTTCAATTACTATTCCTTATAATAAACTAAATAATATGCCTGTTGGAATAAATATTACAAGTGGCTTTAAAAAAGATGGTGAGATGCTTTCAATTGCAAATAATATTGAATCCATTTTAAAGGAGGATAGTAATGTATAAATTAGTTATAGGTTTAGAAATGCATGCTGAGATGAAAAGCAAAACTAAAGTTTTTTCACCAGCATCAAATATTTATAATAAAATAGCTAATGTAAATGTAAATGAAATAGATTTAGCATTTCCTGGTTTTATGCCATCTCTAAATTTAGAATGTGTAAAAAAAGCAATTAAAATGGCTTTAATTTTAAATTGTAAGATAGCTGATGTAATGCTTTTTGATCGTAAAAATTATTATTATCCTGACCTTCCAAAAGGTTATCAAATAACTCAAAATACTAAACCAGTTGGAATTAATGGATGCTTAAGAGTTAATAATAAATTTGACGTTGAAATACTTGATATTCATCTTGAAGAAGATGCAGCCGCTCTTGATCATTTAACTAGTTTTTCGCTTATTGATTATAATAGGGCAGGTGTACCTCTACTTGAAGTAGTAACTGCTCCTTGTATGCATTCAGCAGACGAAGCAATTGCTTTTTTAGAAACAATGTGTCGTATTTATAAATATACTGATATTTCTGATGCTGATACTAAAAAAGGTCAAATTAGATGTGATGTTAATGTAAACCTGCAAGATGAAAATGGTAATTTTATTACTCCAAAGGTTGAAATAAAAAATGTTAATTCACTTGCTAATGTTAAAAATGCTATTTTATATGAAGAAAAAAGACAAATTTTAGCCCTTGAAAATAATGAAGAACTTTTTCAAGAAACTCGTAGATTTGATGAAAAAACTGGCACAACAATTCATATGCGTAGTAAAGCCGATGCAGTTGATTATAAATACTTTGTTGAACCAAATATTCCACCATTTGTTATTACACAAAAGCTTATTAATGAAATTAAAGAAACAATTCCTGTTTTAGCAGACCCTCGTAAAGAAAAATATATGAGTGTTTACAAAATTGATGAATATAATGCAAATATTTTAGTTAAAGATATAAATATTGCTAACTATTTTGAAAAATGTGTTGAAATTGGTATAAATCCAAATATGGCCGCAAATTATGTTAATGGTATAATTACTTCATATATTAATGAAAAAGATATTTCAATTAAAGATTTTTATTTAAAAGAAGAATATTTAAAACAAATAGTTGATAAACAAAATGAAGGAATTATTTCTTCAAAACAAGCTAAAGAAATATTTTATAAGTCTTTAGAAACTAAAAAAGAACCTAAAAACTTTATTTCAAATGAAAATAAACAAATAAGTGATAAAGAATATTTAAATGAAATAATTAAATTAATTATTGAAAATCATAATAAAGAAGTTGTAGAATATCAAAATGGTAGAACAAATATTTTCGATTTCTTTGTAGGCCAAGTTATGAAAGAAACTAAAGGAAAAGCTAATCCAATACTTACAAAAGAAATAATTCATAAGTATTTAGAAAAGTAATGATTTTTTCATTACTTTTTTGCAAAAATTTAAAAGAATTTTTTTCCCTTAATATTTAGTATAATTTTAATAGGAGTCTAACTATTAAAAGTCAAGTACTTTTTAATAGAAAGATATAAATTGGAA
>JBJFGY010000027.1:0-13086 GCA_051893155.1 Bacilli bacterium | reverse complement strand
CTAAAGAATCTAAATAATTTTCTACTGTATGCACTGATATACTTCTACCATTAGAAGTTAAAGTATCAGCTATCTTTTTTACAGATAACACATTACCAACGCTAGAAAACATAAATTCAGAAACACTTCTAAGCATAGTAATATCAGCTATTTTTTTTCTAGATGCTATATCCTTAACTAATATTGTGTTATATATACTATCTAAGTATTTATCAACTTCATCTTGATTATCTAATTTTAAAGCATATGGCATTGAACTATTATTCACATATTTTAAATATAATTTTTCATCTCCTTCTTGTTTATAGTAATTAGCATATTCTTTAAATGATAAAGGAAACATTTTAAATTCTACATATCTTCCCGATAAAAATGTAGCAAGTTCTCCAGATAATAGATAAGCATTGGAACCTGTTATATATTCATCTACATTTTTTTTGATATATAATCCATCAACTGCTTTCTCAAATTTATCTACAACTTGAACTTCATCTAAAAAAACATAATACATATCTTTATCTTTTATTTTATCATTAACATAATTATAAAGCTCCATATAATCATTAAAGTTATAATCTGGCGATTCAAGATTTATTGATATTATATGGTCTTCTTTTACACCAGATTTTTTTAAATAGTCTATGAATAATTCAAATAATGTAGATTTACCACACCTTCTTATTCCAGTTACAACTTTTATCAAATCTTTGTCTTTCCAATTTTTTAATGTTTCTAAATATTCACTTCTTTCTATCATATTTCATCACCTAAATAAAGTATACTACAAAATAAGTTAATTTGCAATGTATTGCAAATATTTTGTATTTTTTGACATTTTTTGCAAATATATTATTTAAAAGAAATAAAATTAAAATAATAAGTTTTCATTAAATTTTTGATTCTGATAAGTCTTTTTAATTTATTATAAGAAATTACTTCAGTATAAAAAAACTTAACATATAATTATAACAAATAAAAAAATATATCTAATTTTAGCTGTTTATCAAAAAACATAAGACTACTTAATTAAATATATTTTTATTATTAATTATTAATTAACACGCTGATTAATAGCTAAAGTAAGTGATTGGCCAGCTGGAGTACTGAAAGTAACTTTATTATTTGCATAACTATTGTTTGTTGAACCATCAGATTTAGTATGAACGGCTGCTAAAGTACCTTTAAAAACTGTTGATGTTGAACTAATTTTTCCTGTATATGTACAAATTCCATAATAATAATGATCTTCACATTTTACATTCCAAGAAACATTTTGATTAGCGGTAATACTAAATTCTTGTTCTACAGCATGATAAAAATCATTTGATGTTGTTAATCCCACAAAAGTATTGTTATTTTCAGATCCTGTAAAATAAGCAGATAAATCTTTTTCCAATTTAATTGTTGCGGTAGCACTTTTACCACTAGGTAAAGTAGCAGTTACTACAAATTGATTTTCTTTATTAGCACATCGACTTTCCCATTCTCTTGTTTTCGTTTGGGGATTAATAGCTGTAATAACTCCAGTACTTGAATCTATACTTGCGCAGTTTCCACTATTAATTGAATAAGTAACAGTACCACTTGCATTTTCAACACTTGCTGTTGCCGTAGCAGTATTTACTCCATTTCTATGGATTACATTTCTAGATAAAGATAAACTAATAGTTTCTTCCTTTACTTCTTGTTTAGGTTCTTCCTTTTTAGGTTCTTCAATTTTTTGCCATTTAGCATAAAGAGTCATACTTTCGCTTAATAATGCTTTATTATATATAGGTGTTCCATTTGCAGTTTCCCAAACAACAAAGTTATATCCTTTGTAAGTTGGATTATTTGGTAAAGTAAGTTCCGTTCCTTTATTAATAGTAATAGGGTCTACCGAACTTCCACCTCTTGAATCAAAAGTAATAGTTATAGTTTCGGGTATTCCTTCATAAACTGCTTTTAATTTAGTATCTTTTTTAATTTTAGTATCAAAATCAAAAGGTTCTTCATCAAGTATATCTTCACCATCTTTTTCATCAATGATTTCATACCAATCAATAAATGATTCTCCTAAATCTTTTTTTGTTTTAATGTCTTTTTCATTTAGCATCTTATTATATTTAACTTGTACTATTTCATTTTTGGTTCCATTATTAAATTCAAAAGTGACATCAAACTTTCTATTAAAGAACCAAATTAAGAATAAAATAATTATAAGTAGTATAACACCCACTACTACTAGAATAATATTCTTTTTATTCTTTTCTTTTGAAGTATCAACTTCATTTTTTTTGACTTCTTTTGTCATATACTCCTCCTATTTAAAATTATATATTATTTTTATAATTTATAGTAGATGTGTAAAGTCATAGTTTTTTTTAAATATATATGCTAAAAGTCATAGTTTTTTATAAAAAAATAAAAAAGAAAACTAATTTTTAAATATTTTGTTTTCTTTCTATTATTCTTTTGGTATTTTAATTTTTTTTAAATCATCATAATTATAAGTCATATAATTGATATTATCTTTATTATAGTAATTATTTTGAAAATAATATGTTAATGTTGTTCCATCATTATAATTAATTATATAATACCTACCATCATCATTAAAAACCATATCAACTTTTTTACCAATTTGGATATTATTAAGCGCTATTATTATTTTCTCAATCAATTTTTTGTCTTCAGTCTTATAATAAATATATCCACCTTCAGTTTCTTCCTTAATACTAATACTTATAACATTATTAACATCTTTTTCTTTTTCGATAATGTTTGTTTTTTCTTCTTTAGCACTCTTTTTATTTATATAACCATAAGTTATAAAAATAATTAAAACTATTATAATTGGAATTAAATAAATATATTTTTTCAATATTTTCTCCTTTTTATTTTATTCCTCAAATAATTGTGGTTTTTCATCAAACCTATCAACATAATAGTATGTTTGATATTCTTTTGATCTTGATACAAACACATCATTTATAGGAATTAACGTATAATCTTTTAAGATAACATATTCATAGGTAAATGTTAAAACTTCATCATAATACTTTGAAAGTAAACTTATTTTCATCGTTGTAGGAATAGTTTTATTATTTTCACTATAATTTACTACTTCATAAAAAGCTTTATCAGTTTTTACAATACGATCATTATAAATATGTAATATTTTTTCTCCTTCATAATTACCATTTATTTTTTCTGTATAAGCATCAACAAATCTATTTTCATTTTTATTATAATATTCATGAATAATATTATATAAAATATTATCCTTAGCATAAAACATATTACATCTTATATCATACTTTTCAGTTAAACCCTTAGTAATATAATATGGTGGATTAAAATTCTTATATTCTTTAAATTCATATATAGCATTTTCAAATTTTTCATACTTAGATTCTTTAATATTATCAGTATTCATATCTTTAATACTATATTTATAACCTTGATTATCATAAAAACTAATATCTGCACCATAAGGACTTGCAATGCTTATTATATTAATAGAATTGGGTATATCATATACTTTTTTATAACTTAATTCTTCTTTCTTTAACTTTTCTGGATTAAAAATATAAGCAGTATTATTTGATATAAAAGCAAATTCTATAAAATTAGTATCTTCATTAAGAACTTCACCACCAACAAACTTTTTATAATCTACTTCATTTAAAGTTTTGCCTTTTTTTTGAAGGATCTCCTCTAAAAGATTTTGTGGTTCACTTATAGTTTTATTTGAATTATTATGATTATGATTAGATTTACTATTAGTGATAAAATATATTGTTAATCCCAATATTAATAGAGTTATAATTGCTAAAATTATATAAATAACAATTTTTTTATTTTTCATAACGTGCTTATTTCTCAATAGTACCAGAAATACTTTCTGTATACATATCATCTGTTACACTTTGATATTTTGTTCCATCATAATCATCTGTAAAGCCATTATATGCTTTATAGACTTCTCCTGTATCAGTGTCATATACTCTTTCATAACCAAGAGTTGCATCACTTTGTTTTTGGCTCATAATATCATAAGATTTTTGTCTATTTTCCCAAGCACTATTATATGAATCATAAGCTTTCTGAATTTGTGCATTTAGTTCTAATGCTTGTTTCGTTTTGGCATTTCCATCATCAATAGTTTTCTTAACATAACTATCCGTAAACTCAATTGAATTAATTGATTTACTTAAAATGTCTTTATAATTTATAAAATTATCTTTATCCGCTGTAATAGCCATAATATCATAAACCATATAATATGAGTAATCTATATTAAAATAATATAAATTACCAAAATTAACAATAGATGCAAGAAATAATCCTTCGCCTTCTTTACCATTATCTCCAGTAAAAGTTCCTCTTATTACCTTACTATCCAAAGCTAGAGATTTCATTGAAGAATTAGATTCTGCTTCTTCAATTTTAGTAAAGTTACTAAATGTAGGGAAATTAGCATTAACTAGTTCCGATCCCACAATGTTTTTTTGATAAGTCGCTATTTCATCAAATTTTTTATAAAATTCTTCAGTAGTTGAATTTGATAAAACTACTGCCTCAGTAAAAATATTAGAAGAATTTCCATAATAACTTTTATAAAATTCTTTAGCAGCCTCGCTCTTTAACAAAGGTTGCATTTTTAATTGTAAAAATACTTGGTTGTTAGTATTATTAGGATCATACACTCTAATTGCATAATACATACCACTGCCAGAGGCATCTACTGTCCATCCCTTTGGTTTTTTCATTGAGAAAACATCACTTGAATAATCTTCAAACGTGATTTTGCTTTCTTCACTTGCTACAATTTTTACCTTTGGTTCATTTGAAAAAATAGGATTATTTTCTTTATTCCTTCCTAAAATATAAGCAACTACAACAAGAATTATAACGCCTAAAATAATTCCACCAAACATTAATAATTTCTTCTTATCTTTAATAATTTCCTTCATAATACTTCCTCCATATTCTATATACATTATAATAAATATCTATAATAAGAACAATACTATTACCAATAAAAACAATGTTTTTACTGGTAAGTGATTTTGTTTATTGTTTATATATTGTATAATATTCTCAGAAGGTGAAATATTATGAATTTTAAAGAAACACTAAATATTTATTTAGAAAAGTTAGAATGTACCTCTAAAGAACTATCAATTGAATCTCAAATTTCGCAAACAGTTATAAGTAGATATAGAAATGGTAAAAGAACGCCTTTAAAAAATAGTGAACAAGTAAAAAAAATAGCAAATGCAATATTTAAAATAAGTCAAATAAAAGAAAAGAATAATTATAATTATGAAAAAATTTTAAATGATTTTAATAATGCTATTTGTAATGTAGATACTTTTGATTATGAATCATTTAGTAATAATTTTAATATGCTTATTACTTCATTAAACATTAATATGAATGAAATGGCAAAAGATATTATATTTGACTCATCTCACATTTCAAGAATAAGAAATGGCAAATCTAGGCCATCAAATCCTATTGATTTTTCTACAAAAGTATGCAATTTTATAATATCTCGCTATACAACTACTGAAGATATTAAAAAAATATCTTCTATTATACATTGTAATAGTCACACTCTTTCTAAAAATAGTCTTTTTACTCATTTATTTTCTTGGTTAACAAGTGAAAATAAGACAAATGATAATCAAATTAATAATTTTTTAAATAATTTAGATACTTTCAATTTAAATAACTATATTAAAGCAATAAAATTTGATGAATTAAAAGTTCCTAATATACCATTTTATAAAGGAAAAACAAAACATTATTATGGTATTGAAGAAATGAAACAAGGAGAATTAAACTTTTTTAAAGCAACTGTTCTTTCAAAATCAAAAGAAGATATTTTCATGTGTACTGATATGCCGATGGAAGATATGGCTAAAGATATTGAATTTGGAAAAAAATGGATGTTTGCTATAGCTATGTGTTTAAAAAAAGGATTACATTTAAATATTATTCATAATTTAGATCGACCTTTCAATGAATTAATGTTAGGATTAGAAAGTTGGATACCAATATATATGACAGGACAAATATCACCATATTATTTAAATGAAGTAAAAAACTCTATTTACCAGCATTTAAATTATGTTTCTGGAACTATAGCCTTAACTGGTGAATGTATTAAAGGTTCACATAATAAAGGTATGTATTATTTAACAAATAACCAAAATGAAGTTTTATATTATAAAGAAAAATCAAAATTACTACTTAAAAAAGCATATTCTCTTATGGATATATATAAAGAAGAAAATAAAAAAGATTATTATTTATTTTTAGAAAATAATAAAAAAATTTTTTGTAATCGAAAAAGATATTTATCTACACTACCATTATTTACTATAGATAATGAATTACTAATTAAAATATTAAAGAGAAATAATATTTCTCAAAATGATATAGAAAAAATAATAGAATACAAAAAATATGAAAAAGAATATATTGAAAATATTCTTAAACATAATTATTTAACTGATTACATTTATGAAATAAGAAAAAAAGATTTTGAAACAAACGAAAATTATTTATTATTAAATAATATGTTTTATAATACAAATATTACATATACTTATGAAGAATATAAAGAGCATTTAAAAAGCACAAAAAACTATGCAAAAAATAATAGCAAATATGAAATAATTGAAAATAATTATAAAATATTTAAAAACATAACCATAACAATTTGTGAAAACTATGCTATAATACATAAAAATGCTAATCCTACCATTCATTTTGTTATTAGACACCCTAAATTAGTTGCTGCAATTAAAAATTTTAATCCAATAGTTAAAGAATAAAAAATAATAACTATTTTTATTGTAGTTATTATTTTTTTTAATCACACTCTTTTTTGTAAGACTTATAATAATATTAATAAATACATTGGTTATTAATAATAACTTTTAATAAAAAATTATCTTCTGTTTCTATTATTAATATTCCACCAATATCATTTAACTTTCTTCTCATACCTTTTATACCTTCATTTTCATTAATAATATTATTAGGTTTTTTACCATCATTAGTAATAATCATCTCAATATTTTCTATATTATTATTAATAACTATTTTAATATTTTTACTATCAGCATGAATAATTGCATTTGTAACAGCTTCCCTAATTATTTCAAAAAATACTTCCGATACTTTTATTTCATTTGGCATCTTACCTACAATATTTATATTAATATTAAAAACCTTATATACTTCTATTAATTTATTTAAATTTTCTATAGGAGATTTAATACTATCAAATTGTTCAAATAAATTATTTAACATATATTTTATTTCTTCTTTATTAACATTATCTTGTTTTAAATATTGAATAAATAATGATAAACGATGACCTAACATATCATGAAATTCATTTTTAATTTTAATTATTTTTTTCTCTTTTGTTATCTTTTCTATATTATTTAGTTCTTCAATTAATCTTATATTGTTTTCCTCAATCATAATATTTTGTTTTATTATCTTTTCTTGAATGTTATATAAATCCGTAATATCAAATAATACTACTTCATTATTATTTATTATTAATTGCCATTTTCGATCTAAACATTTTATTATTTGTTCATTAGTTTTTTCTTGAAGTTTTTCGATATAATTACTACTTATTTTATATTCTTTTAGAATATCATTCATAACTTTATTTATAAGAATTATATTTCCTTTATCATTTAAAAACATTATTCCATTATTTGATAAATCAATAGCAATTTTTATTGATAATATTGATAAAGATTCTTTTTTTATTAATATTTCATAAATAATATTTATTCCAATATATATTGCAAGGGTAATAGAAACCAATAACAATATAATGTTAAATTTATTATAGGTAATACATTTCATATTTAATAACTCTATTATTAAAATAAATATAAATATAATAAATTCAAAAATTTTTTTAAATAAATTTTGCTCTTTTTTTAAAAATAATATTGTTACTCTATATATCTGAAGAAGAATAAAAATAATTAATATAATTGTTATTATTTTCATAATGATACCTTCCTTATAATAAAACTTATATTAGTATCATTTTCATAGTGTTTTTCATTAACAATTATATTATTATCTAAATTTAATTTATTTTTAATATTAATTATTTTACCTACTGATAATTTTATTTCAATATTATTAATATTCTTAGAAATTACGATAAAAATATCTATATTATTTAATAGTTCTAAAACACTAAATACTATTTCATAAATACTAGACATTATATAACTATTAATGTGCATTTTACTAACAACTATAGCACCATTAATTCCAAAATTATTAAAATCAGTAAGTAATTCTTGAATTAATATTTTTATACCTACCTCATTATATATTTCATTATTAAATTCAGAAATTATTAATGAACTTTTTCTTTTACAATATGCAACTAATAATTTTACTTTTTCTAAATCTTCTTTAGTTATTTTTTCTTTATTTAATATTTTTTGGGCTTCTTCTTTTCTATTTTTAAGATTATCTTCTAATTTTAAAATAATTTTCTTTCTTAATTTAATTTCATATAATTCTTTTATAACATTTTTTTCATTCTTAAGACTTTTTTGTTGTTTAAGTAATTCTTTTTGTTTTATATCTATTTCTTTTTTTAATTTAATTAATTTTGTTATATCCTTTTTACTTATTACATAACTATCTTTATTTTTTTTAACTTCAAATATTAAACTACCTTTTTTATAACTATCTTTTAAAGTATTATTTTTTATATCAATAATTATTTTATTAGGAATATTTCTAAATGTTTTAGTAAGATAAGTAGTCTTTCCATCTAAAGAAATAATAGCCATATCTATTGTTGAATTTTCAAATATTTTTTTATAATTTGAATTATTAGGTATTAGATTTAAATAAAACATTAATTCAATAGCAACACATACAATAATACTTGTAATAACTGTAAGATTAGTGCCTCTAATAATTTTAATATTACAAATATATAATACTGTATAAATTATTTCCATTATAAGAACTATTAATGGTAAAAATGCTTTAAAATCTTTCTTTATTTTTATTTTATCTATTGCAAGATTAATCATTCCTTTAGCTACTAAAAAAAATGACCAAATACATATAATAAAATATATAATATTATGTTTATATGTATTATAATCTTCTAAACCATTTGGAAATTTAAAAACAAGATTATGAATATCATTTGTTAAAACAAAAATAATTAATATAATAGAAATAATATATATACTTTTTTTACAAACTTTTTTTCCTATAGATATATTACTAAAAATATAAAATAAAGAAGGTATTAATAACATTGGTATATAATATAAGTACCATAGTAATCTATTAATAATTGAAATATCTATTATTGATTTACATATTCTAAGTACTAACCAAAAAATTATTAATAAACCAATGTATAAAATATATTTTCTAGTTTCTTTATCATATAATTTATAGTAAAGCCTTATTAGCCAAAAACTAAAAAATACTAAATATATTAATGATTCTTGCATTTTAGTCATTAGGTACCTCTTGTATTATTGTACCAAAACTCTAACAAAAAGTCTTTAACATTTAAATAATTACTTTATATTTTATAGACTTTATTTTACTGATTTGATACAATTTAAATGGTGATTAAATGACCTCTAGAAAAAAAATAATTATTGTTGAAGATCAAATAATATTAAATGATATGTTAAAAAAAATTATTTCAAATAATTATGATGTAGTTGCAACTAGTGATGATGCAAGTAATTTAATTGCACTATGTGAAAAATATAATCCTGATATAGTATTAACGGATATTTGCACAAAAAATAACTCTAATGGTATTATTAATGGCAAAAAAATAAAAGATAAATATGTAAATAAAATTAAAGTTTTAGCTATAACTGGTGTTCCTGATATTACTTTTCTTAATCAAGCTAAAAAAAGTAATTTAGATGGTTTAATTTATAAAAATTTAAGTAGTGATTTACTTCTTGCTAATATAGAGCAAGTTTTAAATGGCTATAAATTATTTCCAGATAATGTCACATATAATAATGAAGCTGAATGCTTAAAAAAATTAACTAATAAAGAATTTGAAATTTTAAAACTTCTTTGTAATGGAAATTCTAGAAATGAAATAGCAAATAAATTAAATATTTCTAATGGTACTTTAAAAAATCATATTTCTTCAATATTAAATAAAACTGAATTTGAAAATATTTCTAAATTGCTTGTTTTTTGTATAAGTAATAATTATATAGTACCAAATATATAATGTTTTATTAAATAATAATTAAAGAAACTAGATTTTTTGCCTAGTTTCTTTTTAAACTTTTAACTGAAAATTACCATCTATTCCTACACCATTATTTTTTATAATAAAGGCAGAATTATCAAGTTTTATAATATCTTTTTCTAGTCTTGAAAGTTCATATTTAGATAATGCAACATAAGTTATATAACTTGTAGTTTTATCATAACCACCTATACCTTTCCAATAAGTTGCATCTCTTTTAAGTTCATTTTTTATATAATCAAGTATTGTTGTAGGTTCATTTTTAGTAAAAATTACTGCTGTAGAGCAGATATTTTTTTCATGAGTATGATCGACTACAAAAGTGGCAATAAATGAATAAACAAATGAATAAATCATTGTTTTAATTCCAAAGCAAATTCCGCAAATTATATAAATAAAAAAATTAATACCAAAACTTAATTTTCCTACAGTAAATTTTCTACTTTTCAAAGCCATTATTACGCCAATAATATCAGTTCCACCTGCAGATGAACCAGTAGATAAAAACATTCCACTACCATAGCCTGCTAAAAAACCACCAATTAATGTCGAAGTTAAAATATCATCAACAAATGGATTTTTAGGAATAGGTATAATTGATAAAAACATTGTTTGTAATACAACACATAGTAATGTTCTTCTTAAAAAATAATTATTTACTTTACTTTTTGAAATTATTAAAAGTGGAATATTTAACAAGAAATATAATATTCCTGAAATATTAAATGAATTATTTAAACTAAATATTTTTACCACAAAAGTATTTATTAGCTGAGTTATACCTAAAATTCCACCATTATATAGTCCTACAGGAATAATAAATAAATTAATTGCTATACACATAATTAACATACCTAATATTGTTTTTATTAAATCTTCTAAATTCCAATCAAATATTTTTTTTATCATAAAACTACCTCTTAATAATTATAATATATAATAAAAAAATATGAAATGATTCTTTCATATTTTTACACTTACTTTATTTTTCTTGCTTCTAGATAAAATCTTTTATCATAACTATGGCCCATAGAAAATGTTTTTCTTGGTAAAGCTCCATCTAAAATAACTGTTTTAAATAAGTCTTCTTTAGCCATAGCATCAAAAATAAATCCTACATTGTTATCATTTTTAGCTAAATTTTTAGTTACATCTTCTCCATGAATATAATCAATATTACCACTATTATTTTGTAAATATTCATCTAAGAAAATTTGAATTGAACCAACTGCAATATTAGATTTAGGATTAGAAATATATAATGTTTTATCAAAATCTTTAGTAATTAGTTCAAATTTTTGACCATTACCTTCTTCATTAATATCATAATATTTATATAAACTATTAAGTAAATCATTAACATTTGTGTCAAATACTACACGATGAATTGCCTCAAATTCAAGTGCTGGACTATGTAAATTAACAAGTTCCACTAAAGCATATCTTGCAGGATGATTTAAATATTCTTCCTTACTCATAGTTTCTTTTAATTTTTCATAACATGCTTTGGCAGTAGCAAGTGAGTGGTTGCCATCGCCCATAGCAAATAGTAATACTCCTTTATCCTTAACATCATATTTTTCTTCAAAATAGTTTTTATCAGCTAATAAAGAAAGTTTATTAATAACTTCTTTAATAATATTTTCATTTAGTTTATAGCCTTTAATATGACCACCATTTTGCATTAAATCAAAATCATAAACTAAATCATTATTACTAACTTCATTTTTAAGTGATTCAATAATATTTTTCTTCTCATCATCAATTAAAATCATAATATGAGGAAGTTCTAAAAGAGCATTTTCTCTTACTTTCATTCTAGGGGGTATTCTTTCAATAACTGTTTTTTCAGTTGCTCTAATTAATGTTTGAGATCCTTTTTCATAAGAATAATCTTCAAGATCAACTATTCCCATTAATCCTTCTCTTACTTTACCATCACTTTGAGTTCTTTCAAGATAAATCATACTGTTTTCATATACATTAAACATATCACTATTTAAATAATCAATCATAGTTTCATTTATCTTTCTAATTTTATCTTCAACATTATTATCATTTAAATAAATTTCAGGTAAAGTTAATCTTAATGTTGAGGGAGCATCTTTAACTATATTTTCAACTTCTTCCCAATATTTTGGTTCTGAAGTATATTGATCACATGCAACAACGCTCCATTTGTGCATATCGACATTTTTAGGAATTAATATATTCCCAGCTTTAAAAGGTATTTCCATTTTTTCTCCTCCAATAAAATTATAACACTTTCAAATATTTAAAAAAAGCGCTATTAACACTTTTTAATTTCATCAATATAATAAAGAGTTGTTAAAATTAAACCAGATAATAAATATCCACCCAAAACATCTGTAAAAAAGTGTGCTCCTAGATATATTCTAGATATTCCAACAAGTAATGGTAAAATACCAAGTATAATACCAAAACCAATTTTATAGGATTTATTTAAATTACTTTTTAATAGTAAGTATAATAATATTCCATATAAAGTTGTACTTGCCATAGTATGACCTGATGGATAAGAAAATGTATTTTCAACAACAGTTATATACTCTGGTCTTGGCCTTCGAATAATAATTTTAATTATATTATTTATTATCGTAGATATAATAATAACACTTGCCATTTTAAATGCTTTATCTTTTTGTTTTAAAATTATAAAAATTATAAATAGTATAATACTTAAAATAACTATAAATATAGTACTTCCAAAAAAAGTAAATATTTTCATTGTACTAGTAGTTATTTCACTAGAAAACTTAATT
>JBJFGY010000026.1:0-2935 GCA_051893155.1 Bacilli bacterium | reverse complement strand
TTCTCCACATCTCATCATTAAACCATACATAATTATCAGGATTATTTCCTTGATACCTATATCCATGGGTACTACTTGTTATTGTTCCATTTCCACTTGTTCCTGTAGTACTTGCAATAGTCGATAATAACTCAGAATTATCCACTACTTTAGGAGTAAATACTAAATCACAATTTGCTTTAGTTTTATTAATGTTTGCTACTTCAAAACCATTTAATTTATTATTCCATGTAATATCTGAAGAATTTATTTTATTACAATTAGCAATACTTTTAGTATAAGTACCTAATAAATAACTAGTATCTTCTATATTTAATTTTATATCATATGCTTTTTCATAATAAAAATATAATTTACAACTATCTGTACCAATAAAATCAATATTAACAGTACCACTACTTGCATCATAAGAAGTAATTACACCATTATTTTTACATGATGATAATGTCATATCAATTTCATAATTACCTTTAGGAATATCTTTAGTACCCGCTCTTACATATTCAGTTTCATTAATTTCTTTAATATAAATTGCTAAATTATCATTTCTTGTTACTTTATTTTCTTTTAAATTATAAGAATTATTTTTTTTATTATAAATAATAATTAATAATAAAGAAGTTAAAAAAATAGCAATTATTAAAAAATATAATAATATTTTTTTATTTTTTATTTTTACCATATTTTCACCATCCAAATATTTTATACTCTACTATTTAATAATAACATATTTTTAATAAAAATAGATATAATTTTATTAATTTTATTTAAAATAATTATCTTTCATTGAACTTTTTTGCCGTTTCTGCCACTTTTGTTCAATGAAAAAGTTATTAATACATTAAAAAAATGGATTTTTACATCCATTTTATAATTTATTTTATTTGATTCATTACTTCTTCAGCAAAGTTTTCATTTCTTTTTTCAAGACCTTCGCCTACTTCATAACGTACCATACTAATTAACTCTCCACCATTGTTAGTTACATATTCATTTACAGAAATATCTCCGTTTTTAATAAATGGTTGTTCTGCAAGGCAAATTTCTTTATAGTATTTTTTAATTCTTCCTTCAACCATTTTTTCAGCAATTTCTTTAGGTTTTCCTTCATTAATTGCAATATTTCTTTGTACTTCTTTTTCTGCATCTAATACATCTGCAGGTACATCTTTACTAAATACATATAAAGGTTTCATAGCGGCACTTTGCATTGCTACTTCTTTAGCAACTGTTTCATCAGCACCTTTAATAACTGTAAGAACAGCTATTTTACCACCCATATGAATATATGCACCAAAATTTTCTTCATCAGTTTTAGTTACTTTACTAAATCTTCTTAAAGATAATTTTTCTCCAATTTTAGCAGTTTTAGCAATAATTAAATCATTTAATGTTCCATCTTCATATGGAATATTTTTGGCTTCATCAATAGTTTTAGCATCACTATTTAAAATAGAGTTTCCTAAAGTATCAACAAAACTTCTAAATTCTTCATTATTACTTACAAAGTCAGTTTCACTATTAACTTCAATAATAACAGCATCATTACCATTTACATAAATATTTGCAAGGCCTTCAGATGCTATTCTACTTTCTTTTTTAGCAGATTTAGCAATACCTTTTTCTCTTAAATAATTTATTGCTTTATCTTTATCACCATCGCATTCAGTTAAGGCTTTTTTACAATCCATCATTCCTGCGCCAGTAATTTCACGTAATTCTTTTACTAAACTAGCAGTAATTTCCATATTTTCCTCCTTAATTTAATGCTTTAATTAATTCTTCTTTTTTCATTGAAGAATAACCTTTAATGCCTTTTTCTTTAGCAACCCTTTTAAGTTCTGCAAGTGTTTTAGTGCTCATATCTTCTTTTTCACTATCTTTTTCAACTTTTTCTTCTTCATCATCAATGATATCAGTTACAAGATATACATCACTATCTTTTTCTTCTTTAACTTTTTCATCAATTACTTCATCTTTAATTAATTCTTCCATAGAGGCATTTTTCTTATTTTTTTCTTCTTCAGTTACATAATCAACAACCTCTAAACCATTTGCTTCACAAATAGCATTAGTTAGTACTCCAAGTAAAACTTTAATACTTCTTACAGCATCATCATTTCCTGGAATAACATAATCTACTAAATCTGGATCGCCATTAGTATCAACTACTCCAAATACTGGAATATGAAGTTTTCTAGCTTCTTTAATCGCATTATATTCTTTTCTAGGATCAACTATAATTAATGCTTGTGGAAGTTTAGTCATTTCTCTAATACCACAAAGTAATGTATTAAGTTTATCATATTCTTTTTTAATTTTAATTACTTCTTTTTTAGGTAGAGCTTCAAATGTTCCATCACTTTCCATTTTTTCAATGTCTTCAAGTCTTTTAACTCTTTTTCTAATAGTTCTAAAATTAGTTAAAGTACCTCCAAGCCATCTTTCAGTTACATAATAAGAATTACTTCTAAGTGCTTCTTCTACTGCAACTTCTCCTGATTGTTTTTTAGTTCCTACAAATAAGAACTTTCCTCCATTACTAGCAATAGTCTTAATTTCATTATAAGCTTCTTCTAGTAATTTTTGGGTTTTTTCAAGATCAATAATATAAATATCATCTCTTGAATTAAAAATATACTCTTTCATTTTAGGATTCCATCTTTTTGTTTGATGTCCAAAATGAACTCCTGCTTCTAATAAATAACTCATAGAAACAACGGCCATAAAATTATCCCTCCTTCGTTATTACACCTTAATGCTTCATCCTATAACTTCACCCTCTTCAGGCACTCGAAATTAATAGTCCACATTAATGTTTATTTGCTTTTAAAGCCATAATTATATTATCAAAAAAAGTATAAGTTTACAAGTATATTTTTTGAGTTTAGGTTTTTTATGAAAAAATTTTAAATATTTTTGATTAGTTTATAAA
>JBJFGY010000025.1:0-13782 GCA_051893155.1 Bacilli bacterium | reverse complement strand
TTTCATCTTTTATTATTGTTGATATTAAAATAGATCATGAAAATGAAAAAATAGTTAAATTATTAACTGAAGAACTTGAAAGTTTTGGAATAAAAAAATTTACAATAAGAAAAAGTTTTAAAACATTAAATGAAATAAAAAATAAAATTGAAAAGCAAAATAAAGATGATATTGATTGGCTTGAAATAGAAGTTAAAGGAATGAAATATATTATTAAAGTTGAAGAACGTTTAATAAATAAAAAAGAAATAAAAAATAATTATTGTAATGTCTATGCTAAAAAGTCTGGTCTTATTCAAAATATTGATACTTATAAAGGACAAAATGTAGTTAAAATTAATAATTATGTTAGTGTTGGAGATTTATTAATATCTGGTGATATTACTTTAAATGATGAAATAAAAAATCAGGTTTGTGCAGAAGGAGAAGTTTATGCTCAGGTTTGGTATAATGTTAAAGTAAGTATTCCTTTTACATATTATGAACAAGAAAAAACAAATAAAAAAAGAAATAATATAGTTATAAATATTAATGATAAAGATTATGTAATATTTGCAAATAGACTTGAAAATTTTGAATCCCAAAAAAAGTTAATTTTTGAAGGTTTAGGTATAAAAATTTTTTTAAGAAAAGATTATGAAGTAAAAAAAATTAAACATACTTATACTCAAGAAGAAATATTAAAAAAGGCAGTAGTCCTTGCTAAAGAGAAAATAAATTTGCGCCTTTTAGAAAAAGAAGAAATAATATATGAAAAAGTTTTGCAAAAAAGTATAAATAATAGTACAATGGAGATGGATGTATTTATTATAGCTAATCAACAAATAGGATATCAAAAAGTAGAAGGTGATTTAAATTGATTTTTAATATATTAAAAAATAGTATTGTAAATATTTGGCCTTCGCTTGTTATAATTTTAGTAACAATTATAAGTATTAGATTTGCTTACTTAAAAATAAATAAAATAAAGTTTGATTTTTATAAAGAGTTTTGGACTTTATTTTCTGTGTTTTATTTACTTTTACTTTATGAACTTGTTACAAGAGTAGATTATAATACTTTAGGAGGAGGAATAAATATTATTCCTTTTGCAGAAATTATGCGTTATAAAATAACAAGTGAATATTTTTTATTAAATGTAATTGGAAATATAGTATTATTTATTCCATTTGGTTACATTATTTCAAGATATATTAAACCTAAAAATATTTTATATATTTTATTAATTGCTTTATGTGTTAGTACAACTATAGAAATTGTTCAGCTTAATATAGGAAGAAGTCTTGATATTGATGATATTATATTAAATACAATTGGATGCACTATAGGATACATTTTATATTTAATTTTTAATAATTTATATAAATATTTACCTAATATATTTAAAAGTAAAGTGTTTAATAATTTGCTTTGTTTAATTATTTTAGTTATAATAGTAATATGTATTGTTGTGGGGGTAGTAAGATAAAAAAATGAATAAATTTGAAATAAATGATTTAGTTAATTATAAAGATTATAAAATTATTAATAAAGTATTAAAGAAAACATTAAAAATGGAAAAAATTAAAAATGCATTTTTTAGTGTAGTACTTGTTGATGATAAAAAAATACAAGAAATAAATAAAAATTATCGTGGTATTGATAAAGTAACTGATGTAATATCATTTGCTTTTGAAGATAACGATAAAAAGAGGTATAATAACATTAGAGTTTTAGGAGAAATTTATATATGTATTCCTAGAATGAAAGAACAAGCAATTTTATATGAACATAGTGAAACTAGAGAACTTGCTTTTTTAGCGGTTCATGGATTACTTCATTTACTTGGCTATGATCATATGAATAAAGAAGATGAAAAAGTAATGTTTGGAAAGCAGGAGTTGGTGTTAAATGGATTTAATCAAACAAAAAGGTGAAAAAGTTGGTCCTATAAAAGATGTATTACATAAATTTAAGTATTCTTTTCAAGGTTTTGTATATTGTTATACTCATGAAACAAGCTTTATATTTGAAACAATCGGAGTTATTGGAATTATAATATTAGGAATAATTTTTAAAATTACGTTTATGCAGTGGATATTTGCTTTATTAAGTATGCTTTTAATAATGGAAATAGAATTTTTAAATACTGCAATTGAGGCAACTGTTGATTTAGTAACTAAAGAATATCATCCTCTTGCTAAAATAGCTAAAGATTGTGGTTCTGCTTCAACATGTGTAGCTACATTTATGGCCTTAGTAGTTAATTTAATTATTTTTGTACCATATTTTTTAGCTTTATTTAAATAGGAAGTATTATGAAAAGTGGATTTGTAAGTTTAATAGGAAGACCAAATGTTGGTAAATCGACATTACTTAATACATTAATTACTCAAAAAATTGCAATAACCTCAGATAAAGCTGGAACCACTAGAAATGTTATACAAGGAATATATAATGAAAAAGACTATCAAATTGTTTTTGTGGATACGCCAGGTATATCTAAACCTATAAATCGATTAGGAAAACTTCTTAATAAAAAAGCTAAAGAGATGACTAATGATGTAGATTGTATACTTTTTGTTATAGATGGGAAAAAAGGTATAGGCCCTGGGGATAAATATATTTTAAATATGCTTAAAAAAGTTGAAATACCTGTAATATTAGTAATTAATAAAATAGACCAAATTACTGATGAAATATTACTTTATACAATAAATGAATATAAAGATTTATATCCTTTTTCCGAAATAGTTCCAGTGTCTGCTATGACAAATGATAATGTTGATAGATTAATTACAGTTATAAAAAAATATTTAACAGATGATGTTAAGTATTATGATGATGATATGATTACTTCGAGTTCTATGAAATTTATGGTTTCTGAAATAGTTAGAGAAAAACTTTTAAATGATACAATTGAAGAAGTTCCCCATAGTATTGCATGTAATTGTGTTGGATATCATGAAAAAAAAGATATTGTAAATATTTTAGTAGATATTATTGTAGATCGTGATTCAATTAAAAAGATTATTATTGGCAAAAATGGTAGTAGACTTAAAAAAGTTGGTATAGAATCTAGAGAAGAAATTGAAAAAATGGTTGGTAAAAAAGTTTATATAGAACTTTATGTAAAAACTATAAAAAATTGGAAAGATAAGGAAAAATATTTATTAGAATTAGGATATTTAAACGAAGATGAATAAAAAATAATCTTTTTTTCCATTATATAATTAGAAAGGATGGAAAAGTTGACTACTAAAGAAGCTTGGGATAAGTTTAAAGAAAGTGGTTCAGTTGAAGATTATTTAAATTATAAAAAAATTAAAGAAGGAAAATAATTATGCTTATAGAAGTAGAAGGTTTCATTGTAAGTGAAACACCTTATGGTGAAACAAGCAAAATTATTAATGTTTATACAAAAGAAAAAGGGCTTATAGGAATAATGTGTAAGGGTGCTAAATCACTTAAATCTCCTTTTAGAGCGGGAACACAGACTTTATCCTATGGCATTTTTTGTTTGAGTTATAAAGAAGGAAAAATATCAACTTTAAGAAGTGTTGATATTATTAATCCTTTAAAAGAAATTCATAATGATTTAGATAAAATGGTAATTGTTTCTTATTTAACTAAACTTATAGTGCAAGTAGTTAAACAAAATAATGATAAGAAAATATATGATTTATTTATAAGTACTATTTTAAAAATAAATGATAATTTAGATGCTTTAACACTTTGTAATATTCTAGAATTAAAACTTCTTCCTTTTTTAGGAGTAGGACTAAATTTAGATAGTTGTAATAAATGTGGTAATAAAACAAATATTGTTACAATTGATGCATCTTATGGTGGATTAATATGTAAAGATTGCTATCAAAATGAATTAATTGTTGATTTAAAGGTAGTAAAACTTATTAGAATGTATTATTATATAGATATAGGGTCAATAACTTCAATTAAGGTTGAAGATAAGTATAAAAAAGTTATTAATAAATTTATAACTGATTATTATGATTCTTTTACGGGGCTATACTTAGATAAAAAGATGCTAGATTATAAGGAGTATTAAATGACTGATTTAACATTATTTTATGGCACAATGGAATGTGGTAAAACAACAAAACTTTTACAAGATAACTTTAATTATCGTAAACATGGACACAAAGTATTAATTGTAAAACCTTTAATTGATACAAAAGGTGGAAATACAGTAATTAATAGAACAAATGATAGTGCAAATGTTGATATATTACTTGGTAGTGAAGATTCTATTTTTGATGATAAGTATATTTCCCTTATAAAAAGTACTGAAGTAATTTTAGTTGATGAAGCACAATTTTTATCAGAAAAACAAATAATTGAATTTTGGATGCTTGCTCATGAAGTAGGTATAACAGTAATATGTTATGCTTTAAAAAGCGATTTTAGAGGAAGACTTTTTCCTGGAACGCAGACTTTAATAGGCTTTTCTGATCGTAAAAATGAATTAACTGTAAACTGTAAATGTGGTGAAACTGCAGTGTTTAATGCAAGAAAAGTAAATGGTAAATTTGTTTATGATGGTGATATTGTGGCAATAGATGGTGATAATGATGTTAGTTATGTACCACTTTGTTCTACATGTTATTTAAATGAAGTTATAAATAAAAACGAAAAAAATAAAGTTATTGAATATAAAAGGGTACTAAAACGCTAAATAAAAAGCGTTTTTTGTTGTAAAAAAATTCGTATTGCAATATATATTTTTTTTAGTATACTGAAAGTAGAGATAATAGGGAGTTGAAAAGTAAATATGAATTTAGATGAAAATTCAAATCAAAATGTTACAGAAAATAATTCACAAATTGAGTCTGAAAATCAAGCATTTAATAATAATGGACAAGATTCAGTTGATGAAGAAAAAACAAAAAAAAGTAATAAAGAAAATAAAACTAGATTAATTATTATAATAATTTTAGTGTTATTAGTTTTATTATTAGGTGTGTTAATAATATTTAAAATAATTAAAAGTAAAGATAATGAAAATAATAATGCAAATATAAGTACAAATACAAATACAAATGTTAATACAGATGCAGACACAGATAGTAATAAAAATGAAAATACAATTATAGACAATAATATAGAAATAGTTAAAGAAAATTATGTAATAAATAGTAATTCGTTAGAAAATTTTGATTTATATTTTATGCAAGTTGAAAATAATGAAGCAAATATGATATATAGTCCACTTTCTATAAAATATGCTTTAGAAATGCTATCTGAAGGAACAAATGGAGAAACAAAAAAACAAATTGATGATGTTTTAAGTAAATATGTAAATAGAAAATACCAAAATAATGCAAATATAAGTTTTGCAAATGCATTTTTTATAAGAGATGCATATAAGAATAATATAAATGCAAATTATATAAACACTTTAAATGAAAAATATAATGCAGAAGTTATTTATGATAATTTTTTAACACCTAATAAGATTAATTCTTGGGTAAGTGATAAAACATTTAATCTTATTAATAATTTATTTAATGATGTTAGTAGTGAAGACTTTTTACTTGTAAATTCTTTAGCTATTAATATGAGGTGGAAATATTTAATTCAACAAATACTTCCTTCATATGATATTAATGATGAATTTTTATTAAAAAAATATGATTTAACTCATACTAAACCGGGTACATATGATTGGATTGTATATTATTATCATGAAAATACTGATTCAATGTTTATTGATTCAATTAAGCAAGATGTATATTCAAGTTTATTATTTGATAATAAGATTAATGCAAAATCTGTTGAGTTTGGTGCAGCAATTAATAATTATGATATAGTATCTATATTAGGTGAAGAAAATATTAGAAAAGAAGTAGGAAAAGCATATGAAGATTGGGTAAAAGAAGATAAATGTGGTTATGGAAGTTATGAAGATACTGATACATTTTTAAATAATTATATTAAGGAGATAGATTCAAATTATCAAGATGTAGCTAGTTCAACTGATTTTAGATTTTATGATGATGATAATGTTAAAGCATTTGCAAAAGAATTACAGGAGTACAATGGAGTAACTTTAGAATATATAAGTATAATGCCAAAAAATCAAATTCTTTCATCCTATATAAAAAATTTAAATGCTCAAAATATAAATAATATTATAAATAATTTAAAAACAATAGAATTAAATAATTTTGATAATGGATATATTACAAAAATATCTGGTAAATTACCATTGTTTAATTATGAATATGAATTAAAATTAAAAGAAGATTTACAGAAATTAGGTATTACAAATGTATTTAACGATAATGCCGATCTATCAAATATGTTAAATACAAATAACACAATTGATAAAGTAGTTCATAAAACAAATATAGAATTTTCAAACGAAGGAATAAAAGCTGCTTCCTCTACAGGAATTTTTGGTGGTGGTGGTGCTTATTGTGCTTTTGATTATAAATATGATGTTCCAGTTAAAGAAATAGATTTGACTTTTGATAAACCATTTATGTATTTAATTAGAGATATTAATACTAATGAAATATGGTTTGCAGGAACTGTATATACACCAATTGAAAATGATCAACTAAAGCGCTAAATAAATAGCGTTTTTTGTTGTAAAAAATAAAATATTAGTTTATAATATTTTTAGCGATGACGGGGTTGGAATCCTAGAGCGATAATTAAATAAAAGTGATTCCTTTAAGGAATAATTAGGGTGGAACCGCGGATTAAAATTCGTCCCTAAATTATTTTTTTAAAGGAATTTTTTAATTATAGGAGGAAATTATGGAAAAATTAACAATGGAAAAACTAACAAATTATTGCAAACAATATGGTTTTATATTTCAAGGTAGTGAAATTTATGGCGGCCTTGCAAATAGTTGGGATTTTGGTCCATTAGGAGCAGAACTTAAAAAGAATATTAAAAATGCTTGGCTGCAAAAATTTATTCAAGAAGATGAAAATAATGTTTCTTTAGATAGTGGTATTTTAATGAATCCAAAAGTATGGGAAGCATCAGGACATTTAAAAACTTTTGCAGATCCTTTAGTAGATTGTAAACATTGTAAATCAAGATATCGTGCTGATAAATTAATTGAAGATTTTACAGAAGGACGTGAAACTGGTGATGGTTGGAGTAATGAAAAACTAGTGGATTTTATTAAAAAAAATAATATTACATGTCCAAAATGTGGAAAAAGTGATTTTACTGATATTAGACAATTTAATTTAATGTTTAAAACTTTTCAAGGAGTTACGGAAGAAGCAAAAAGCACTATATATTTAAGACCTGAAACAGCCCAAGGAATATTTGTAAATTTTTTAAATGTTCAAAGAAGTATGAGATTAAAAGTTCCATTTGGAATAGGTCAAGTTGGAAAAAGTTTTAGAAATGAAATAACTCCAGGTAACTTTATTTTTAGAGTTAGAGAATTTGAACAAATGGAATTAGAATTTTTCTGTAAACCGGGAACTGAACTTGAATGGTTTAATTATTATAAACAAAAATGTTTTGATTTTTTAATAAGTATTGGTATTAAAAGTGAAAATTTAAGAACAAGAGACCATAGTCCTGAAGAATTATGTTTTTATAGTAATGCTACTACTGATATTGAATATAATTTTCCTTTTGGTTTTGGTGAACTTTGGGGTATAGCATCAAGAACTGATTATGATTTAAGTCAACATGAAAAGTTTTCTGGAGAAAGTCTTAAATATTTAGACCCAGAAACAAATGAAAAATATATTCCTTATGTTATAGAACCATCACTTGGTGTTGAAAGACTATTTTTAACAGTACTTTGTGATGCATATAATGAAGATGTTTTAGAAGATGGTTCTGTTCGTGAAGTTTTAAAATTACATCCTGCTCTTGCACCTATTAAAGTAAGTATATTACCTCTTGTAAAAAAACTTCATAGTGAAAAAGCAAAAGAAATTTATAAAAATTTATCAAAAGATTTTAATTGTTTATATGATGAAACTGGAAACATTGGTAAAAGATATCGTAGATCTGATGCAATTGGAACTCCATTTGCTATAACAATAGATGATGAAACACTTAATAATAATGTAGTAACTGTTAGATATCGTGATACAATGAAACAAGAAGTTATAAATGTTGATGATATATCTGCATTTATTCAAAAACAAATTAAATTATAGAAAGGAATAACTATGGAAAACAAAAAATTAGTTGAAAAGATAACAAGTAGAGATACCAATTTTGCTCAGTGGTATACAGATGTTGTTAAAGAAGCAAAACTTTGTGATTATACTGATGTTAAAGGATGTATGATTTATCTTCCATTAGGACAAGCTATTTGGGAAAATATTCAAAAAGGATTAGATCAAAAATTTAAAGAAACAGGAGTTGAAAATGTTTATTTACCAATGCTTATTCCTGAAAGTTTACTTCAAAAAGAAAAAGATCATATTGCAGGTTTTGCACCAGAAGTCGCTTGGGTTACAATGGGTGGTAATGAAGAACTTGAAGAAAGAATGTGCATAAGACCTACAAGTGAAACTTTATTTTGTAATTATTGGCAAAAAGATATAAAATCATATCGTGATCTTCCTAAAATTTATAATCAATGGTGTTCAGTATTAAGATGGGAAAAAACAACAAGACCATATCTTCGTAGTCGTGAATTTTTATGGCAAGAAGGACATACTATTCATGCAACTGAACAAGAAGCTATGGATCGAACTTTACAAATGCTTAATATATATAGTGATTTTGCTAAAGAATATTTAGCTATTCCAATGATTATTGGTCAAAAAACTGAAAGCGAAAAATTCGCGGGTGCTAAATATACCTATACTATGGAAGCAATGATGCATGATGGTAAAGCACTTCAATCTGGAACTTCTCATTATTTTGGACAAGATTTTGCTAAATCATTTGATATAAATTTTTTAAATAAAGAAAATAAACTTGAAACTGTTTATGAAACATCTTGGGGTACATCAACAAGATTAATTGGTGCTCTAATTATGGTTCATGGCGATGATTATGGTTTAGTTTTACCTCCCAAAATAGCACCAATACAAGTTATAATTGTCCCAATTTCATCCCATAAAGAAGAAGTAATTGAAGTATCTAACAATATTTATAATGAATTAAAAAATGCTGGTATTAAAGTTAAAATAGATAATTCTGATAAAACACCTGGATTTAAATTTAATCAAAGTGAAATTCAAGGTATTCCACTTAGAATTGAAGTTGGACCAAGAGATTTAGAAAATAATGAAGTAACATTTGCAATAAGATTTACTCATGAAAAAGAAAATATAAAAATAAATAATGTTTTAGAAAAAGTTCAAAAAACTTTAGAAAATATTCAAAATGATATGTATTTAAAAGCTAAAGATTTTATTGATAGTCATATTTATGAAGCAAAAAATATGGATGAAATGATTAATATTTTTAATACTAAAACTGGTTTTGTAAAAGCTAATTGGTGTGGAGAAGAAGAATGTGAAGATAAAATAAAAGAATTAACTGGTGGTGCTGGAAGTAGATGTATACCTTTTGAAGAAAAAAATGTATCAGATAAATGTGTTTGTTGCGGAAAAGATGCAAGACATCTAGTTATTTGGGGTAAATCTTATTAATAAAAAAAGTTAACAAAATATTTATAAATTTCAGGGGATGTTATTATGGATAAGAAAGATAAATTAATACAAATAAAAACAAGATTATTAGCGTTAGGATTAGCTAGTGTAGTGATTGGAACTGCCGGATGTTCTAGTAGTAAAAATAAAGATGAAGAACCTAGTAGAGTTACTATTTCTCAAAAATATAACAATTTTGAAAATTATTACAAATATGTTATTCAAAATGGAGAAGCAAAAAAAGTATATAATAGTCAAAATGTTTATTTACTTTTTAATAAAGATACTTATGAAGTAAAAGAATATATTTTTAAAAGTCATGTTACATTTTTAGGTGGAGCAGAATTATATGATTTAGAAACAGAGGAGTTATTAGTATATGGAAATGGAACTATGGTTACTACATATAATGAACAATTCTTTAAATATTTAATAGAAAATAATTATCAAGTTTGTCTTAATGATGTTGAGGATTATATAGAGGGTCATAATGCTAAGGATTATTATTCACTTGATGAAATTAAAGAATTAGAGCCACTAATCGTAGAAAGTTTAAAAATTATTAATAATGCAATGACTAGAACAAAATATATAATCAAAAAAGATTAATAAAAATTTTTCTATTATGTAATTGCATAATAGTTTTTTTTTTGATACAATTATTAAAGAATACTAGGAGGGATTAGTATGGGTTTTAAATTAAAAAAACTTTTTGAAGATAATGATGATGATTCTTTACAAAATGTAAGTGAAGATGAGTTTTACACAATAAGTAAAGAAGATGCTGTAAAAGAAGCAGATAAAACAGGAAATAAAATGATTTTACTTGAACCAAGGGCTTATTCTGAATCTCAACAAATTGCTGACCACCTAAAAAGTCGTAATTCAGTTGTTGTAAATTTAAAAAGAGTTACATCAGCACAAGCTAAAAGAATTATAGATTTTTTAAGTGGATGTATTTATGCAATTGGTGGTTCTATGCAAAAAATTGGTGTAGGAATCTATTTATGCACACCAAAAAATGTTAATGTTCAAGGTAAGATAAGTGATGAAACTGATAAAAAAGAGGAAAAAGATACTGAAGAAATAGATTGGTAGAAAGGGCATTATGATTAAATTTCGTACAAATATCTATGGATTTAATAAAAGTGATGTTATTAAATTTGTAAATGAGGTAGCAGATGAGTATGAAAGTATTTATAATAAATTAAAAAATGCTACTATTCAAATTGAAAGTCTTAACAAAGAACTTGAAAGATATAAAGATCTTGAAAAAACTTTGAATGACACTCTTTTGCTTGCTCAAGAAACTAGTGCGAATGCTCAAAAAGCAGCTTATGCTCAAAGTAAATTAATTGTAGAAGATGCTAAAAATAATGCTTCAAAAATAGTAAATAATTCACTTATCAAAGCACAAAATATTGAAAGAGAAGCTGAAGAATTACAAAGAAAAGTTATTAGTTATAAAAAAAGATTTATTGCTTTGGTAGAATCTCAAGTTGATGAGATGGATAAATTTGATGAAAGGTTAAAATAAATGAAAATACGTATAATTAGTGCTATTGTAGCAATAATAATTGCAATTCCTTTTGTATATTTTGGAGGATATTTATTTAAATTAGGTATTGGATTAATTGCTTTATGGTCTTTTAAGGAAATAATGGATTTAAAAAAAACACATAAAAAAATACCTTATATTCCAATGATTTTAGGACTTACAAGTCTATTATTAATTGTTTTTGCAAATACAAACTATTTATATTATAATGGATTATCATATATATATATTGTATTTTTATGTCTTGCTCTTATTATTCCAACACTTTTTTATGAAAATGATAAATATACTATAAAAGATGCATTTCATTTAATTGGTTTAATTTTGTTTGTTGGAATTGGTTTAAACTGTTTAATTATAGTTAGAAATATTGATATAAAATTATTTTTATATTTAGTATCTATTCCAATGATAACTGATTCATTTGCTTTATACGGAGGAAAAGTTTTTGGAAAAAATAAAATGTGTCCTGCAATAAGTGCTAAAAAAACTTGGGAAGGTGCAATTACTGGTACAGTTGTTGGAACAATTATTCCAAGTGTTTTATATTTATTATTATTTCATAAGTTATCATTTATTATGGTTTTTATAACTTTTATTTTGACTATTATGGGTCAAATAGGAGATTTAATATTTAGTAAATTAAAAAGAGAAAATGATATTAAAGATTTTTCAAATATTATGCCAGGACATGGTGGTGCATTAGATAGATTAGATAGCTCTTTAGTGATATTTATGACATATGTTGCCTTAGCATTAATATTATTATAAAGGAGGATTTATGGTAAGTATAGGTTTATTTTTATTAAAATTATTATTATTATTTTTTATGTTAGGAATTATTATTTTAGTTCATGAATTTGGTCATTTTATTTGGGCTAAAATGTTTGGAGTTCATATTTATGAATTTTCTATTGGTATGGGTCCAGTTATTCATACACATAAAGGTAAAAAAGATAAAATCAATTATAATATTAGGCTTGTTCCAATTGGTGGTTTTGTATCAATGGCTGGAGAAGTATATGCAGATGATGATAAAGTTAAAAAAGATAAATTAATGTGTAACAAAAAGTGGTATCAAAGATTAATAATTTTGGTGGCTGGTGTTGTAAATAATTTTATTTTAGCAATTATTATCTTATTTGTTTATACATTAATATGGGGTGGTGGAGCAATTACTCCAATAATTGATAAAACTGTTGAAGGTACTCCTGCTGCAAACTCTAATCTTCAAAGTAATGATGAAATTATTAAAATAAATGGTTATTCTGTTCATTCATGGGATAAAGCTCAAATAATATTATATTATAAAAATAATAGTGATGTATATTCATTTGAAGTAAAACATGAAGATGGTACAAAAGAAACTATTAAGATTAAACCTGAAATTATTAAAGATGAAGAAACTGGAACTGAAAGCAAATTATTTGGAATAATGATTAAAGAAGCTGATACTTCAAATGTGTTTAAAGCATTTGTTTATAGTATTCAAAAATTTAATTCAGTAATTAGTTCTATGGTTTACACTATATGGGGACTTATAAGTGGTAAAATTGGAATATCTGCACTTTCTGGTCCAGTTGGGATTTATGAAGTTGTAGGTGAATCACTTAATTATGGAGTAAAATATTTCTTATACATTTTAGCATTTTTATCAATAAATGTTGGATTTATAAATATTTTACCTTTCCCAGCATTTGATGGTGGACATGTACTTTTCTTACTTATTGAAAAAATCAAAGGAAGTCCTGTTAATGCTAAATTTGAAAGTACTTGTCATTTAATAGGTTTTATTTTAGTATTTCTTTTAATGATAATTGTTACTATTAATGATATAATTAAGTTGTTCTAACTTAATTATATTTTTTATGCCCTCGTAGCTCAATTGAATAGAGTAATTGTTTCCGATGCAAAAGGTTATGGGTTTAAATCCCATCGAGGGCACCATATAGATAGGAAACTCAAACTTTTAAAGTTTCGAGAGTAATAAATTACTAACAGAAATGTTAGTTTTTTTTGTTGTTTAAGGAAGAAAGTAGAGTGATTATATGTTAACAATAGAAACTAAAGAATTAAATATAAGTGAAAAGTTAAAAAAAAGTTGATATTTGCTTATGCTAAACCTACATATAAAAATGATAATATTAGAAACATTAAAGGGACTAATATTGCTTATGTAAAATCTCATGTAATAACTATTAATAAATAGATTACTTAATGTTCGATGAATGTGATGATATTTATATTAATGATTATGAAAAAAAAGATAAAATTTAAAGATTTATTAGAATACATTAAATCAAACTAATATTCATTCCCTAAATAAGGTGGAAGCATAAATTTAATTTTGACAATAATTAAAAAATATGGTAATATGAATATGTCAAGGAAACTTGCATAAAATAAAAAAGGAAATACTTAACTTTGCCGAGTTGAGTACTTACCTAAATAGTTAGATTAGTACTTAATCTTTTGCTAGATTGAGTACTATTTTTTTATACATAGAATCATTAAAGGGACTATTAATAAAATGATAATTAGTATTAGAAATGAGATTAACAAATCTTTTTTCTTCATAATAACCACACATTCCTTTCACTTCGTTCAAGGCACACATAGTAATGAAA
>JBJFGY010000024.1:0-13837 GCA_051893155.1 Bacilli bacterium | reverse complement strand
TCCAATTTATATCTTTCTATTAAAAAGTACTTGACTTTTAATAGTTAGACTCCTTTCTTAATTATTTCATAGAACACATACTATCCTACAATTTTATTATACAAAATTATTATTAAATTTCAATATTTAAAAAAATATTATTAATATTTTACATATAAAAAAGCTGATATTTATTCAGCTTTTAGTTTTAAAAGTTTTTCTTTTTCTTCACTTAGTTTATTTTTTTCTTCATTAACAATATTTTTAGGTGCTTTGTTTACAAAATTTTGATTATTTAACAGATTTTCTCTTTTTTTAATTGATTGTTCTAATTCAGTAATTTCTTTATTTAATACTTCTTTATTAATTGTATTTTCATGATTAAACAATAAAATAGCATAATTTGATTCATATTTAATTGGATTATTAACACTTTTAACAATATTTTTTAGTCTTAATAAATTAGTATAAAGTTTTTCATCATAAACTTTATTGACTACTACGTCATCATTATTTGTAATACCATTTTCTGCTTTAAAGTTTCTTAAACTAACAATATCTTCGAATATATTTTGAACATTTTTTTCCTCAAAAACTTCTTTTTTATTATATGTTGGATATGAACTAAACATTATTGATTTGTGTTTTTTTAATTTTAAGCTTTGATATATTTCCTCTGTTACAAATGGTATAAAAGGATGAAGCATTTTTAAAATACCATTTAATATTCTTATTAATACACTTTTTGATGTATTATTTAAAAATATTTTAGAAACTTCAATATACCAAGAACAATAGTCATCCCAAATAAATGTATATAAAATGCTATAAGCATTATGAAATTCATATTTATCCATATATTTAATAACATTTTTTATTACTTTATTATATTTTGTTAAAATCCATTTATCATATTCGTTATAATTATTGTAATCAAGTGAGGTTAAATCAGAAGTATTTGTTAAAACATATCTTGCTGCATTCCAAAGCTTATTAATGAAATTCCAAGAAGAAATAACTTTTTCTTCATCATATCTTAAATCCATTCCCGGAGCACTATTTGTAGTCAAAAATAAACGTAATGAATCACAGCCATACTTATCAATTACGTCAATAGGATTTACTCCGTTTCCTAAACTTTTACTCATTTTACGACCTTGATTATCCCTTATTAAACCATGAATTAAACAATCTTTAAATGGTCTTTGCCCAGTAAATTCAAGTGATTGAAAAGTCATTCTATTTACCCAAAAAGGGATTATATCATAACCAGTAACTAAAACATCATTTGGAAAATATCTTTTAAAGTCTTCAGTTTTTTCTGGCCAGCCTAATGTTGAAAATGGCCATAATGCAGATGAAAACCATGTATCAAGAACATCTTCATCTTGAATCCAGCCTTCGCCTATTGGAGCATTTTCTCCTACATAAGTTTCATCACCTTTATACCATGCAGGTATTCTATGTCCCCACCATAGTTGTCTAGATATACACCAATCATAAGTAATTTCCATCCAATGATTCATTACTTTTTCATATCTTTTAGGTACAAAATTTACTTTAGTATCTTTATTTTTTTGATTATCTAATACGTGATCTGCTAAAGGACGCATTTTAACAAACCATTGCTTAGACAAATATGGTTCTATCATTACACCAGTTCTTTCTGAATGTCCAACACTATGAGTTATTTTCTCAACATTAATTAATAAACCTTCATCTTCTAGATCTTTAACCAATTTTTCTCTTGCAACTTCTCGAGATAGACCAGAATATCCTTTAGCATTTTCATTCATAGTGGCATCTGGATTAATACAAACAATTTGCTCTAAATTATGTCTAAGACCAACTTCATAATCATTTGGATCATGAGCTGGCGTAATTTTAACGCATCCTGTACCAAACGTTGGATCAGCATGTTCGTCAGCAATAATTGGAATAAGTCTTCCAACTATTGGTAAAATTACGTTTTTACCTACTAAATGGTTATATCTTTCATCTTTAGGATTTACCGCTACAGCTGTATCACCAAAAAGCGTTTCAGGTCTTGTAGTAGCAACATCTAAATAATTATTAGTTCCTTCAATATAGTACTTAATATGATAAAATGCTCCTTCTACTTCTTTATAAATAACCTCTTCATTTGATAAAGCTGTTTGAGCTTTAGGATCCCAATTAATTATTTTATATCCTCGATATATTAATCCCTTATTATATAAATCAACGAAAACTTTTCTTACTGCTTTGCTTAATCCTTCATCTAAAGTAAAACGTTCTTTAGTATAATCTAATGCTAAGCCTAATTTTGCCCATTGTTTATGAATATTACTTGCATATTCATCTTTCCATGCCCAGGCATATTTAAGCCAATCTTCTCTATCAAGACTACGAGGATTTATTCCCATATTAGCAAGTTTCTCATCAACCTTTGCTTGAGTAGCAATACCAGCATGATCCATTCCAGGAACCCATAATGTATCATAACCACATAGTTTTTTATAACGAATAATAATATCTTGTATAGTCGTATCCCATGCATGACCTATATGTAAATTTCCTGTTACATTTGGTGGGGGAATTACAATACAAAAAGGCTTTTTTTCTTTATCATTAGTGCTTAAAAAAGTACCATTATTAAGCCAAAAATCATATTTGCCATTTTCAACTTTTTTAAAATCATATTTACTATCCATATTTCCTCCATTAAAAAAGGTGGTTACCAAAGGGTGCATTTAGCACGGTACCACCTTTATATTTATCTTATTATCCTTAATGCGGATTAAACAATTTATCCTATTTACTTAGATAAACAACTTGCAAGCTACTTCATTTAATCAGTGTTTAAGAAAAGTTTTCAGCCAATGACTTTCCCTCTCTAATAAAATAATTAAACTACTCCTCTTGGTCTTCGTTTTTACGATTATAGTATAACAAACAAAAATTATTTTTTCAATCTATTTTAATTCATAATCATGATTATTTTTTAATGTTCTAGTACCAATATTTAAACTTGAATGATATTCTTCACTTGTAAGTAATTCAAATATTGCATTTTCAAGGACATTTTTTACTATTTTATTTAAATCTTCTCCGGTTGAAAGTGAAATATTAACTATTTCCTCTACTAAATCATCATCTATAGTAAAATCAACATCAAATGTATTAATAAAATCCATATAATGAGTAAGAATGCCAGTTTCAGGATGACAAAGTTTTAATTTAAGCATCTGTCTACTTACTGGATTAAGTTTAATATTATAACTAGATAGTTCAGATAGTTTATCTGGAATACCACTTGCATAATTATCAACACCACATAATCCTCTTTTTGAAAAATCGCCAATAATTATAATAAATAAATTATTTGTTGGATAATTTATTAATCCTTGATTAGTGGATATTTTATAATCAACGCCATTCATTAAATCTCGAATAACATCTAAGCTATTTTTTGCAACATTTTTATCTGAAGAAAGTAATAATTTATCTGCATTATCTAGTATTAACATTGCATTTTCATGATTAACATTGTCATTTGCTAAGCTAAAAAATAATAAATCAAAAGAAAAATTTTCATTACTTAAATCTTCAACAAAAACATCCATAGGCATATTATTTTGCAAAACACTTTTTATTTCTTCTTTGCCAGAACCTTTCATCCCATCTATTATTATATTGCCTTTACTTTTTTCATAATTATCTAACAAATGAGTTGATACAGCAACAACAATTTTTTTTATTGCTTCATCTTGCATAAAAACATTATTTGATAAATTATCATATAAATCTTTTGGCCTAAACAAATTATCCTCATTATTTATAAATGTCTGAATAAAATGAGTAGGAAAATCCTTTGCACTAATTAATTCTAATTCATAACCTTTATAAAGAAAATATATTTCATCATTTTTACAAATTACATAATAATTTTTTATATCATTTAATAATTTATCTTTAAGATTTTTTTCATTAACAATATCATAATAAAGTGTTTTTAATTTACTTTCTTCTAAAATAAAAGTTACAAGTTTTCTATCATTACTTCCAAATGAATGATATTTTTTACCATTTTCGCATATAAAAGAAGTATCAACTAAATTACCTTTTATTACTTCAATTGGTTTATATACTCCATTTTTAATTTTTTTAATTACAACTGCATATTGTTTTTCACTATTCATAATATTCCTTTTCTTATCATAATAGTCAAAAACCCTTTTATTCGTACTTTTCTAATACTTTTAATATACCACGATATGGAAGTGTAGCACAAGTCTTTCGACTTGATTGTTTATAAATATCTTCATAAACAAGTGCTTCATTTAAAATATCTTTATTGTAGTTTTTTTCATTTACCATATTTATAAAATTATTTATATAATCTTTTGCTTCGGTTATACTCTTTCCAATTAAATTTTTTATCATTATAGATGTAGATGAAATACTTATTGCACATGCTTCCCCTTCAAAACAAATATCTTTAATTATCTTATCTTTTATTAAAATATACATATCAATATTATCAATACAAGATTCATTGGCAGTATTTACTTTTTCATAAGACTTTTCATTTATAATTTTTCGATTAATTGGATTTTGATAATGTTCCATAATAATTTCTCTTTTAACTTCGGGATTCATTAAAACATCTCCTTTAAAATTTTATCTTTATTTCTTAATAAATCTACTAAAATATCAATTTCTTTTTCTGTATTATAAAAAGATAAACTAATTCTTACAGTATTATTTACTTTTGTAACATTTTTAAGTATTTTTGCGCAGTGATTACCCGCTCTAACACATATTTTATATTTATTTAAATAATAAGCTACATCTTGAGCAAATATATCATCAACATTAAATGTAACTATTGAACTGTCGCTTTCAATATTAATAATGTCAATAAATGGAATTTTTACTAACTTTTCAATTAAATATTCTCTTAAATAATTTTCTCTTTTAGTTATTTTATCCATTGTAATTTTATTAATATATTTTACAGCTTCACCAAATGCAATTACACCAGATATATTTGGTGTACCTGCTTCTAAACGAAGAGGAAGTTCTTTTAAAAAAATAGACTTTGGATTATCAAATGACTCATTCATTCCCCCACCTAAGTTTATTGGTTCAAGACTTTCAAGAAGTTCCTTTTTTCCATATAAAACACCTACTCCAGTCGGTCCAAACATTTTATGCGCTGAAAAAGCTAAAAAATCACAATCTAAATCTTGAACATCTATTTTTATATGTGGAGCACTTTGAGCAGCATCAACTACAACAAAAATATTATTTTCATGAGCTAATTTACAAATTTCTTTAATAGGTCTTAAATCTCCAATTACATTAGTTATTTGTGCAAGAGCAATTATTTTCGTATTTGGTGTAAGTGCTCGTTTTACATTTTCAATTGTAACATGATAATTTGAATCTAAATCAATAAAATTTACTTTTGCACCAATTTCATTTTCACATCTAAACCAAGGAAGTACATTTGAAGCATGTTCCGATGTTGTAATTAATATTTCATCATTAGGTTCTAATATGTTTTCAAAAAAACCCTGAGCAATATAATTTAAACTTTGGGTTGTTCCAGAAGTAAATATTATTTCTTCTTTAAATCTTGCATTAATAAAATCTTTAACTAAATCTCTAGTTTCTTCATATTCCATATCAACTTTAAAAGATATATCATAATCGCCTCGATGGGTATTTGCACTATAATTTTCATAATAATCGACCATTTTATCAATAACACATTTTGGTTTTAGGCTTGTAGCTCCATTATCAAAATATATTAAATCACCATTTAACATTGGAAAATCTTCTCTATTCATTATTTTCCTCCTTATCATTTAACAACGAAATAAAATCATCATTAAATATATTGTACATAAAACTCTTTTTTAATAATTGTTTTACATTTTCTTTACTTATTCCTTTACTTTCTAAATATAATATCATATTTTGATCCAAAGGACCTATCGTAACAAAATGACTAGCAACAACTTCATTTGTATTAATTTCTAAAATTGGATTTATAATTATACTTCCATTTTCACATAATCCTTTTAAATTTTCAATAATTTCATTTCCTTGTGTATTATCATTTGCATTTACGCATACATTTACAATATTTACATTTTCATAAGCTATACCACGAAAATTAATTATACATTTATTATTATTTCCTTTAATTTTAACATTTAAATCAATATGACAATCTTCGTAATTTATACAAGTACAATTTATTATTAATAAAGAGTTATTATTTTGGATAATATTAATATCAATATTTGTTTTTTTTTCATTAAATATATTAATTATAAGTTTTTCTTTTACTTCATAATTAAAACTACCTTTTTGGTTTATTAAATTTATAATATTATCCATTAATATTTTATTCACATTATTACTATTCACTTATATCACTTGCCTTACTAAATCCTTCATTTTCAATATTTTCTGCTAAATGATAATCACCTGTTTTAATAATTTTACCTTCAGATAAAATATGTACATAATTAGGTTTTATATATTCAATTATATTTTTATGATGAGTTATTAGTAAAATACTTGGTTTATATTTATGATAATATTCATTTATAAAATTAGAGACTATTTTTAAAGCATCAACATCAAGTCCTGAATCTATTTCATCTAAAATAATAAAACTTGGTTTTAAAATGCCCATATGTAGAAGTTCTATTTTTTTTCTTTCTCCACCAGAAGCACCAACATTTATATCTTTATGTATAAAACTTTTATCTAAATAAAGTTTATCACATATTTGTTCCATTTCTTTATTAAATTTAAAAATATCAATATTTTCATTACTTTTTTCTCTTAATGCTGTTCTTAAAGCTTCAGCATTTGTAACTCCTTCTATAGCAGGAGGATTTTGACTTATAAGCATAATACCATTTTTAGCAATTTTACTTGCATCTAATCCTAAAATTTCTTTATTATTATATTTGATACTGCCACTTATTTTATAAAATGGATAGCCCATTATAACTTTGCATAAAGTGCTTTTACCAATACCATTTTTACCCATTATGGCATGTATTTCACCATCATTAATCTCAAGAGAAAAATTATCAAGAATCTTTTTCTTTTCATTATCTATATATACATTTAAATTATCAATTTTTAACATAATTCCTCCACAAAAATATTGTAAAACATTTTTCAAATAAATAAAAGACATTTTTTTACATTAATTTACTATTATTTAACTTTATATTTTACTATTTATATATTATAATTTAATTAGGGATGGTTATGAATAGAGTTTTTGATCCAATTGACATAATATTTATTGTTTTAATCTCAGCATATTTATTTGTGCTTATTTTAATATTACTTGTATTATGGTATCAAAAAGATAAACGTAAAGAAAAAGAAAAATTACTTAGTAGTAAGTATATAAAAGAAAATGATGATTTGGAAGATAACAATATTGTTGATAATTTAAAACAAACTCAAGAAAATAAAAAGATTCAAAAAGATATTAGTAATAAAAATAAAGGTAATGATATTACTAAAAATAAAAACAATCAAAATAGTAAAAATAAAAATAATAATAAAAATAAAACAACTACCAAAAAAGGACAAAATACTAAACAATCAAATAAGACTTATGTCAATAATAATGTAAGATATAAAGGCAAAAGTTACACTAAAAAGAAAAATACACCAAGGAAAAAGAAACATAAAACAAATGGTAAAAATAAAAAGAAGAAAAGATAAGAAGGGTTATAATGGAAGAAGATAAAACTTTTGAACTAATAAATGAAAATAATCAAAAAGAAACTTATAGAATAATAAAAAATATTGAAATTGATAATATTCCATATATTTTTTATACTAATGATGAAGTAAATGAAAATGGTGAAATTGATATTTTTGTAAATTCATACGAAGTAAAAGATAATGCATTAATTTTAAAGGAAATTCCAAAAGATAGAAATAAAGACATTAATGAGATTTGGGAGAATATATGGCAAGAAGTATAATTATCAAACTAGATAATGAAGGAAATTTAAATGAATGTTATTTTATAAGTGGAAAAAAACAAATAAGTTTAAATGGATATTTAATAAGAACTAATAGAATTTTAAATTCTTTTGATAATATAAAATATCGAAGAATTAGTTTTAATGAATATGAAATAATTGATCCAAAAGTAATAAAATTATTTATAAGTAAAATACCTAACTTAAAGAAAAGTTTAAAAAATTCTTCGAAAAAAGTTATAATTAGTACAACAATACTTGCAACATTATTAACTGGAGCTAATGCAATTAAAAATGAACAAAAAAATAATAAAGATAATGAGCCTATAATTGACTCTTTTATTGAAATTGATAAACCAAATTTAGAAAACTTAAATGAGAATAATATTAGTTATGAAAGTGATATAGTATATACTTTAGATTTTAATGATTATACATATAATTTAGATAATAAAGATGTAAGTTTATATACTGTTGATTATTTAACACAAGAAAATAAAGTTAACGATAATAATCAAAAAAATAATAGTACTGAAAATGATATCATTATAGATGATACTCTTTTAAAAAATGAAGATATTCCTGTATTTAGTTTTGATTATGAAGATAGATCAGAAAGTGAAAAAATTAGTTATGCTAAAGAAAATTATCAAGAATATGTTGATGAATATGCAAAAATGTATGGTCTTGATAATAAATTAGTAATGGCTATTTTAACACAAGAAAATGCTTATAATACTATTAATAATTCAAATGTTGGTGCAAATGGTGTTATGCAAATAGAATCAATATGGTATAATCAAAATATTACAGCTTATAACTATGAAAATGATGCTTACGAAACTGAATGTATTAATGCAAATAATTTATCAAATCCAGAATATAGTATTAAAATTGGTTGTATGATTTTAAATAATTATTATAATACCATATATAATAATTATTATAAGAATAACATATTATCTAAAAGTGATTGTATTTTAGCTACAATGCTTGCTTATAATAAAGGTATTACTGCAATATGTAATTTAATTAATTCATATAATAGCAATTATTTAAACCATATAAACGAAACAATTGGTGGAGATAATGACTACTTAAAACATGTTTCAAGTTATTTAAGCGATATGACAACTGTTGAAATTGAAAATCTAGAAGATGATTCTTCAAAAATAATATTTGATAATTTAACAAGATAAAACTCCACTCAAATTGAGTGAAGTTTTTTTAATCTAATAATACTGAAGCACCTTTAATATAAAAATCTATTGAATTAATATTTCTTACTAAAGTGCCAGCACTAACGCTTTGATAAGTAATTAAGTCTTCAGCAATATCTTCACTATAATATTGACTATTTTCATCAATGTAGGTAAAACTGCAATCAATATTATTTTCATCACAATAATTTTTTGCAGCTTCCCTACTTTGAGAAATAAAACTAGGAAGTGTGGAATTAGTAATTCCCTCAGTAAGACCTTTTCCCGCGATAATAGGTTCGTAAGTTTCATTAATTGAATAACTAAATGTTTTTATAAGTGTTGCATCTTCATTACCAAGATTAATATTCATAGTTTTAATAATATCTTGTAAACTTGCATCATAATATCCTAATGCTGAAGATACTCTACCTGATGATATATATACATTCATATTATAAACTTCAAGATAAGTTTTTTGAATGTTAATAAAATCTTCATCATTTAACATATTACCAAGCATTTTTTTTATTATTTTATATGAAGATAAAATTTGATCTGTTGACATATTTGTTGAAATATTTTTACTAACTGTATTTAAAATTTTCTCAAATTGTGAATAATTATTAATTGTAGCAATTTTTTTAGTAATTGCAAGTATTACATCTTGTTGATGTTTATTTCGTGCTAGATCACTAATTGCATATAGTCCACGACATCTAGCATAAGCAAGAGCTTGTTCACCATTTAATATTGAAATACCAGGATCAATAAATATAGTGTATTTTCCCCATAATCTATCACTATTTTGCTCACAAACTTTACCATTACAATCATAGCCATGATTATATCTAAAATCTGGTTCTTCAACATCTACTTCAATCCCATCAAGTGCATCTACTAAATCAACAACACCTTTAAAATTAATTTTTACAAAATAGTCAATATCAATACCAGTTAAATTTTCAATTGTTGATGTAACACATTCAGTACCATATGCCGCAGATGAATTTATTTTAGAATATGCATTATTTCTACAAACTATAGGTACATATGTATCTCTTGGAATAGAAAAAAGTGTTGCATTTAAAGTATTAGGATTAAATGTGGCTAAAATTAATGTATCACCATTAAATGCTGCATTTGCATCAAGTCCATCATCTTCAGAATCAACTCCTAAAATTAAAATAGTAAATGGTTCATCTAGTGTTTTACTACTTGTAATTAGCAAACTATTATCACCTTCTTTTTTTTCTGATATATCATACACTACTTTAGTATCCATACCAATATTAGAAAAATCTGCTTCTGTGCTATAAATAGTTACATAACTACCGGATATAAAAACTCCACCTATTTTTCTTTCATATAGGTCATATAACATATCAAAATAATTATCATATGTTTTTATTTTATTAGTTATATTATGTTTTTTTATTAATTTATTTGCAAGAGTATAACCTTCATAATCATTTTCATCTTCTATCATACCTAAAGTTAAGCTATCATCAAACTTAGTATCATTTAAAACAATTAGACTTGTTTTATAATTTAATCTATCATTCCCACTTAATGAGCTTATTTTATTATATAAAAAATCAATTACTTTTGCTGAAAAACTAAAAAATACTACCATAATAATCATTATTATAGAACTAATTAAGACATGCATATATTTTTTTTGGCAAATTTTAGTAAAATTAACAAATACATATAATAAAAATATAAGAACAAAAATAACAAGAAGTATATATCTAAGAGCAGTTTCAATTCCTGTCAAAGAAATAATACTTTTAGCAAAAAAAGCATAACTAATAATATATGCAATAATTACTAATATATATAAATATCTTGCCCAACCTTTTCCTCTTTTAAATTTTCTTATTGATTGTTTCATTATTCCACCTCCGGACTAAATGAGACAACATATAATTTATCTTCAATTTTAATAATTTCTACTTTACCTTTATTATCATATCCTAAATCTTTTTCATAAGTCCAAGACAAATTAAAAATATAACTATCATAAGTATTCTCATTATAATCAAAAGTTCCAGTACTCTTTTCATCAATATTTATACTTTTAACTATTGGAAGAGTTCCACTTTTTCTAGTATTTTCATCCTCAATATATTTATAAATTGTATTTTGAGCGTTGATTTTAAAATTATCTTTATCATATACATATTCTAAAGAGCCAACATCATACATATTTTTTTTATTATCAATTGTATATAAATCTATAATAAATAACTTACTTAATGTTTGTGCATAACTTTCATAATTAATTGTTTCCTCACTTAAAATTTTATCAAGTTCTTTAAAATTTTCTTTCATTAAAGAAGTATCTCTTTTTTCTAATGTATAATCAAATTTTGAGGTAGTTTCTGTCTTTTTAATTATACTTACAACTGCACTACTATGAAAAATTAAAATATATAATATAATACTTATAATTAATAAAATAATGCAAAAAAGAGCTTTTTTTCTAAGTTTTCTTTTCCTTTTAGTCATCAATAGTCTCCTTTTTATTTAATAAATCATAAACAATAATTGAATTAGATACCTCAAGTAAATTTTCAACATGATTTTTTCTTTCATCAACATAACCATCTTCAATAACAGTGCTATCATTTAAAATATAATATTCTCCAGTAGAGTTGTTATAATACATAACATTTGTTAAAAAATTACCATTTGGAAATGCAACAACATTATTATTTTTAATACTAAAAATATCATGTCCTAAAGCATACTCATTAGTTTTTCCAAGCATATTTAAAACGGTTGGAGCAACATCTATCATTCCCATATAATAATTAACTTTTCCTTTAAATATTTCTTTTAATTTTTCATTTTTAGTCCACATAATTAAAGGTGTTTTTTTATTAAGTTCATGATTAAATGAAGTATATTCAACATAGTTTTCATCTTCTTCATTATAAAGTTCACCATTGGAAGGATTATGATTATATAAATAATTTATCTCTTTTCTAGTAAGTTTAGCATCATGATCACCATAGAAAACAAATAGTGTATTATCAAATGAAGACGAATTATTAATATAAGTAAGAAAATTGCCTAAAGCACTATCTGCATAATGAACACTAGTTAAATAATTTCCAACTGGTGTACCCATTAAATAATTTGTTGTTATTTTTTCTAATTGATTTGTTTGTTCGTTTAACACTTCTACTTCTTCAGAAAAATCAAACTCGCCATATTTATCAATAAATGTAAATGGTGAATGATTTGAAAGAGTAATAATAGTACCCATATAATTAGTATGTTCTTTTTCAATATTTTCAAGTATTGGAATAGCCTCTTCAAAAAATAATTTATCATTTATACCTAAATTAATAACATCTTCATCAGTATAGGTAAAACTCTCTTGAAAATACATGCTTTCATATCCTAAATTTGGATGAACTTTACTTCTATTCCACATTGATGCAAGGTTTCCATGCATACTAAATGTAAAATAGTCATCTTCTTTTAATATTTTTGGAATAGTATTATAATTTCTATTATAATAACTAACAAAAACAGTTCCACTTGAAGCAGGCATTAAACTAGATAATAAAGTAAATTCAGTATCTGAAGATGTTCCTGTTGATACTTGTGGATAAAAGTTGCTGAAAAATAATCCTTCTTTAGCAAGCCTGTTTAAATTTGGGGATATTTCCACTCCATTATATTCTAAATCCATAACAAAGTTTTGAATACTTTCCATATGAACAAATATAATATTATAACCATCTAAAATATTTGTATATTTATTTTCATCTTTATATTTTTGATTTTCTTCTGAAGAATAATAATCATTAAATAATTCTAACGCATCTTCATAGCCAAATAAACTATTTATTTTAGGAGTTAATGTTTGCACCAAGTCATTTCCTTGATAAAGTAAAACTCCAAATCTATCGACAATATACAATCTATTCCATTGTTTCTTAAGTCTTGAATAATCAGAATTTTGAGCAAAAATAAAACTTAAACTAACAAAAAATATTCCAATAATTAAAGTTGATATTACCATTTTTTTGCTTTTTTCAATACAATTAATAAAATTATAATAACTTGAAGAAGAAAGTTTATTATGAATTAAATTAAAAATTATAGGAAAAGCAATAAATATAAGGTAATGAATTCTAAATTTTTCCCAAATAGAACCTGTTACTGTTTCGGTTTGAGAAAGAGATGCAAGTTCGCCAAAAGAAGCAAATGATGAATAAAAAACATAATAAACTGAATTTACAAGGCCAATTAAAGAAAATATACATATCCATATAAAAAAATATTTATATTGATTTTTAGGTTTAATAAAATAGCCAATAGATCCAATAATTAAAATAATACCTAAATCAGTTATAAATGGAAAAATAGAATTTCCTAATCCTATCGTGTAACCTCTTGCAACTAATGTACTAATTAATGAGATAACTACATAAGATAAAAAAAGTCTATTTGAAATTATATATTCTATAATATTTTTCTTTATTTTTTTATACATAACACTCACTTTTTAATAAAACCCTTCTTATCAAATTATATTATACCAATATTTAATTTTTTTTACAATTATTTGAGTTTAGGTAAAAATAAAACTTGACATGAAAAAAGATGAAATTGTTGATA
>JBJFGY010000023.1:0-2996 GCA_051893155.1 Bacilli bacterium | reverse complement strand
TAACAATCTCTAATTTTTTTATGTCAAGAATTATTTTTACCTAAACTCAAAATAAAAAAAATTAGTGATATTTCACTAATTAATTATTTTTTTAATACTCTTACAAAACCTTTTTCATAACTAATAGGTTCATTTTCAATATTTCTAGTAAATTTATTTAACTCTTGATAATCTACTTTTCCAAGTGGTGTACGAGGAAGTGATGAAGGATAAATTACAACATAATTTGGTCTTTCATATTCCTCTAAAGAATTATTAATATAATCTAATAAAAGATTAGTACATTCTTCATTTGTTTTACCACATAAATCATCAAATGTTGCATATAATACCACATTACCCTGATTATGATTTAATTTACATAATTTAATAAAATCTAGTTCTTTTATTTTTTCTGCAAGAAGAATAAGATTTAATGAATGACTATTTATTTCAATAGGTTTTTGATCTCTATCAAGAACAAATAAACTTCCTGTATCATGTACAAAACCAAAGTCTTTTGTATCATACCATCTTACACCATTTTTATCAGTATAAATTACTTTGTCAGTCATTTGTGGATTATTATAATATCCATTCATCATTGCAGGTCCAGAAACAAATATTCTACCTGGCTTATTATAAGTTAAGTCATTAAAACTACTATCTTTAATCATTACATTATTAAATGGAAGTGGAAGACCAGATGAACCTATCATATTACAATTTGGATGAGCAACAGTAAAACATGAATCCATTTCACTTGCACCAAAACCTGCTTCTTGAGTAAGACCAGTTATTTCTTTAAAACGATTTACTTGATTAATATCAGGTCTTTCGCCACCAATAACTACTTTTTTTAAATTTTTAGTCATTTTTGCTATTTTTTCAGGATTTTGATATAAAACTGAATCCCATAAATATTGACTCCATATACCATAATTAGGTTGATGCTTTTCTAAATATTTAGGTACACTTTCATAAGATAAGTCCATTTCAATAATATTTTCAACACCAAGACTCATAGCCATACCAATAATATCTGCATCCCAAAAGGCTAAAAATGGTGGTACTAAAGCTAGATTAGTTTGGCCACGCTCTAAACCAAGCTGAGCAATCTCATGTTGTTTAGCAAGAGCATTATTAGCATCATGGGAAAGTAGTATCGCTTTACTTTCGCCAGTTGTACCACTTGATAAAGCTATATTTGAAGGTAATCCTTTTTCATAAACACTTTCAAGTTCTCTTTTATAAAAATCACCATAAGATAAAAAAGTATTATAATCTATTGCATTATTTACAGTAGTATTTTTAAATTTATTATTTAATTTAAATAAAGCAATTTTAAATCTTTCAACATTTAATGCTGGAGTTGAATTAGTTACCGGTAAACGAAGCTTCTTAACATTTTTAAATTCATTTTCATTTAAAACTTCCGAAGCACTTGGCTCAAGTATATCTAAAAACATAATTAGTTTTGGATTTAATAGTTTTAAATGTGAGAATAATTTATTTTTATCTTCCAAAAAATTTAAATGCGCCGTAATTGCTCCCACAAAAGCACAAGCATATTTAAATGCGATAAGTTCAGGTGTTGATAAAGATATAGAAACTACAATATCACCCTTTCCAATACCCATAGCCTTTAAAGATTTTATAATATTATTTCGCATTTCAATAAATTCTTTGTTAGTAATTCTTTTAAGACCACGATTGTTAATTATATAATCATTGGGATAGTCTTTATTACAAAGCTGTTCATAATCAGCTTGATTCATTTTAGGAAGACTTTCCTTCATTTTTTTAGGATCATACCATTGTTCCCATATTCTATCTTCTTGAATTACACCAGTTATTGGTCTATTTAATTCAAATTTTTTATCATTATTGATAATATCATTTTTACTCATTTTCTAAAATCCCCTTTCAATAAGCACTAATATTTTACCATAAAATGTTAAAAAGTAAAGTTTTTATTCCTTTAAACATAAAACATACGAAGATATTACACTAAAAACTATAATCATTGACATTGAATTTAAAATATTTCCTGTTAAATAAGAACAAAATATAAAAATTACAATTAAAAGTATATTAATAAAATTATTAAAATTAAATTTTTTAAATAATTTAAATAATGTATATAAAAGCATTAAAGGATAAACTATTAATAAAATAATCATACCAATTATACCAAATGCATAATATTGAACTAAAAAATCTTGTTCTAAATTAACTACGTTTTGAATTCTAGTATTAGATATGCCAAATAAAAAATCATATTTATTATTATTTATTTTTATTATTCTTTTAATAATAGATTTTTCCATATATCGATAATTAATAATACTATCATCATTATTATTTATAAAATTAATCCAAAAATCCGGATCATATTCATATGAATAATATACTTTATAAAAAAAATCTGGTATTAAATTAGGATTAGCATTTAATTCAATATATTCTTGTTTAGATAAATTATTATTTATATTATTATCATTTATATTAAATTCATTTAAATAACTTTCTTCATTATTTTGATAATAATTTAATTCAATATTTCTATTTTGATAAGGACTTATTGGTAAAATAGTTATCCACATAATAATTATAAAAATTAATAATAAACTTTTTTTGTTAAACTTTTCTTTCTTAATTAATACAAAAAATATATAACTTATTAAAATAAAAATTAATAATAAAAGTCCTCCTAAAGAAGATATTCTAGTTCCAAGCATTAACATTGAGATAGCAATTAAAAATAAATATATTATTGCTTTAATATTACCCTTTATAAAAATATAAGAAAAAATAATTAATAACATTATTAACGTTAAAGAAACTTGATTTGCATATACAAAATAGCCTTTACTTGCACTATCTACATAATAAATATTTTTATGCCATTCAAATATATTATATTTAATTAAAAATTCTCCATAACTTGAATATGATAATTTAAAAATATTTGTAATTATAATAGGTTTAGCATTATGGTGGGTTACATTAGAATT
>JBJFGY010000022.1:0-3101 GCA_051893155.1 Bacilli bacterium | reverse complement strand
TATGAAAAAAAAAAACTTAAAGAAGTAATTGAAATATTAGAATAAATAATTTTTTAAATAAAAAAAATATAATAAATAATTAATAAAAAAAATATATTTAATTAGGTGGTCTTATGTTTTTTAATAAACAACATACTAGAATTAGATATATTTTTTTATTTGTTATAATTATATTAATTTTAGTAATAATTAAAGTTTTTTATACTGAAGTAATTTCTTATAATAAATTAAAAGATTTATCAGATGATTTATATAGTAGACGTCTTCCTATTATGGCTGATCGTGGTAAAATTGTTGATCGTAATGGTAAAGTACTTGCGACAAATATTACTACTACATCACTAGTATTAGTTCCTCGTCAAATAACTGATAAAGAAAAGGTTGCCAAAAGACTTTCAGAAATACTTGGTTCTTCTTATGAAGATATGCTAAAACACGTAAACAAAAATACCTCAATTGAAAGAGTACATCCTGAAGGAAGAAGACTTTCCTATGAAATTGCTAATAAAATTGAAGAAGAAAATTTTGATGGGGTATATTTAGTTAAAGAAAGTAAAAGATATTATCCTTATGGAAATTTATTATCTCATACATTAGGATATGTAGGTATTGATAATCAAGGTTTATCTGGTTTAGAACTTATGTATGATGAATATTTAAAGGGCGAAGATGGTTCTATTAAATATTTTTCAGATGGTAAAGGAAATAGACTTAAAATGGCTGAAGTTTATGAAAGTGCAACTGAAGGAATTACAATAGGACTTACTATTGACTTAGAACTTCAAAAGGTTGTTGAAAATGAACTTGATAATATAGTAAGTAAATATGAACCAGATAATGCTTTAATAATTGTCCAAGATCCAAATAATGGAGAAATATTAGCTATGGGTTCAAGACCTGATTTTGATCCAAATAATTATAAAGATTATGATGAAAAAACAATTAATCGTAATTTACCAATTTGGATGACTTATGAACCGGGGTCAACTTTTAAAATAATTACTTTGGCTTCTTCTTTAGAAGAAAAAACTATTGATTTATTCAAAGATACTTTTACTGATAGTGGTAGTGTAAATGTTGAAGGCGCAACACTTCATTGCTGGAAGCATGGTGGCCATGGCACTCAAACTTATTTACAAGTTGTAGAGAATTCTTGCAATCCAGGATTTGTTAGTATGGGATTAAAACTTGGAACAGAAAGACTTATGAATTATTTGAATAAATTTGGATTTGGAGAAAAAACTGGCATTGATTTAAATGGAGAAGGATCCGGTATTTTATTTAAGCCAGCAAATATGGGACCAGTTGAAACTGCAACTACAGCATTTGGTCAAGGAATAAGTGTTACACCTATACAACAAATAACCGCAGTTAGTGCCGCTGTTAATGGTGGTTATTTATATACACCTTATGTTGTAAAAAGTATGATGGATTCAGGTAGTAAAACACTTCTTGATTATAATGAAAAAAAACTTAAAAGAAAAGTAATTAGTGATGATACATCTTCTCTTGTAAGATTTACATTAGAAAGTGTTGTTGCAAATGGAACTGGTAGAAATGCATATATTGAAAACTACCGTGTAGGTGGAAAAACAGGTACTGCGCAAAAAGTTGTCGATGGTAAATATTCAGCATCAAGTTATATTTTATCTTTTATTGGTTTTATGCCTGCGGATAATCCCAAAGTTGTCGTATATGTTGCTATAGATAATGCTCATAATGTTATTCAATATGGGGGAACGGCATCTGCCCCAGTAGCTAAAAATGTTCTTACTGCAGCTATTGATATTTTAGGTATTAATCCTTCTAAAGATGGTATGCCTAAAGAATATAATTATTTAGATAAAAGATATGTATATGTTCCAGATGTTACAGGATATTCTTTGGAAGATGCTAAAAAAAGTTTAAAAGGATTTCATTTACAATTTAGTGGTTCTGGCGAAAAAGTAGTTTATCAATCACCTGAAGCGGGTACTTATGTTGAAGAAGGCAGTACAATTATGTTAATGCTTAAGTAAGGAGGATTATGATTACTCTTACAAAATCTATAATATGTTTAATGCTTGGTTTTATATTTTCAATTATAATAGGTATTTTTGTTATACCTTTTTTTAAAAAATGTCATATTGGTCAAAAAGTATCTAAGTTGATTAACTCAAGACATTTAAAAAAAGAAGGTACTCCCACTATGGGTGGAATAATATTTATATCAAGTACTTTACTAATAATGCTAATTTTATTTCTTAATAAAAATATTTCATTTTCTTTAAATCTTTTTATTATTATTCTAATATTTATTTTATATGCATTTTTAGGTTTTTTAGATGACTATATTAAAATAAAAAAAAATAATAATAAGGGATTATCTATTATTTTTAAATTTTTTATGCAAACTATAATAGCAATATTATTTTTTACTTTATTTCTATTATCTGGAAATAATACAGTAGTTGATTTTTATTTTTTTACTCTTGACTTAAAATTTATTTATGGTCTTCTTATTTTATTTATGCTAGTAGGATCATCTAATGCAGTAAATATTACAGATGGCCTTGATGGTCTTGCCGCAGGTTTATGTGCTATAAGTTTTCTTTCATATGGGATTATTGCTTGGAATAGTCCATATATTATTGGTTATGAAGAAATAGCTATCTTTTGTTTTGCTTTAGTAGGTAGCCTTTTAGGGTTTTTAACTTTTAATTTTTATCCTGCCAAAATATTTATGGGCGATTTAGGTTCTCTTTCTTTAGGAGCTACTTTAGCAGCAGTAAGTATAATATTAAAAAGTGAAATATCTTTAATAATAATTGGTTTTGTTTTTATAATTGAAACATTATCAAGTTTTATTCAAATTATTTCAATTCGTTATTTTCATAAAAAAATATTTTTAAAAAGTCCACTTCATCATCATTTTGAAATGCTTTCTTTTAATGAATCTGATATTATTAAAATGTTTTATTGTGTTGGATTAATATGCTCTTTAATTGCTTTAATTTATATTAGTTTTCATTAATTTTCTATATTAATTAAATAACAAATTACCTATTATGTGAATAATTAGTAAAAATGTCTCTTTTTTTACTTAGTAATAATTAGAGAAA
>JBJFGY010000021.1:0-3157 GCA_051893155.1 Bacilli bacterium | reverse complement strand
TTTTCATTACTATGTGTGCCTTGAACGAAGTGAAAGGAATGTGTGGTTATTATGAGTAATTTTAAAGAAATTGAAAAAAAATGGCAAAAATATTGGGAAGATAATAAATGTTTTGAGGCAATTACAGGAAGTAGTAAAAAACCTTATTATATATTGGTAGAGTTTCCTTATCCGTCTGGTGCTGGGCTTCATGTTGGCCATGTAAGAAGTTATACAGCTCAGGATGCAAAAGCTAGAATGAAAAGAATGCAAGGATATAATGTTTTGTATCCGATGGGTTGGGATGCATTTGGTGCACCCGCTGAGCAATATGCAATAAAAAATCATATTCATCCCAAAGATGCAGTAAAAGAAAATATAGCAACATTTAAAAGACAAATGAAAACTTTGGGCTTTTCATTTGATTGGGATAGAGAATTTTCAACAACTGACCCAGAATATTATAAATGGACACAATGGCAATTTCTAAAATTTTATGAACATGATATGGCATATAAAGCCAAGGTAAATGTTAATTGGTGTCCTAATTGTAAAACAGTTTTATCTAATGAGGATTCTGCTGGAGGAATTTGTGAAAGATGTGGAACTGAAGTTATTCAAAAAGAAAAAAGTCAGTGGATGCTTAGAATGAGTAAATACTCTGAAGATTTACTTAAAGGACTTGATGAAACTAACTTTGCCGATAAAGTAAAACTTGGTCAAATTAACTGGATTGGTAAGAGTGAAGGTGTTGAAGTTAAAGTTGATATTGTTGGTGGTGGTAATTTTTCTATTTTTACAACCTGTATTGAAACAATTTATGGTGTGACATTTTTTGTTATTGCTCCAGATGGAGAACTTATTAAAACTTTAATGCCTCGTATCAATAATAAAGAAGAAGTTAATAAATATATTTTAGAAACTCAAAAAAAATCTAATATGGATAGAACAGAACTTAATAAAGGTAAGTCTGGATGCAAACTTGAAGGTATTGAAGCTATTAATCCTGTTAATGGTAAAAAAGTTCCAATCTTTGTTGGCGATTTTGTCTTAGGAAGTTATGGTACAGGTGCTGTAATGGCCGTTCCAAGTCACGATCAAAGAGATTTTGAATATGCAACCATTCATAATCTTGAAATGATTCAAGTTATTGATGGAAAAGATACTAAAGATGCTGCATTTGAAAAAAATGAATATTTAAATAAAGAGTGCAAACTTATAAATAGTGAGGAATTTACTGGCTTAACCGTGGAAGAAGCCAAAGAAAAAATTACTGATAAATTAGTAAATTTAGGTGTAGCAAAAGTAGTAACAAATTATAAAATGCGTGATTGGATTTTCTCAAGACAAAGATTTTGGGGTGAACCAATTCCAATGGTAAATTGTCCTGTTTGTGGTTGGGTTCCTCTAAATGAAAGTGATTTGCCACTTCTTTTACCAGATGTTGCTAATTATGAACCAACTGATGATGGTGAAAGTCCTCTTGCTAAAATTACTGACTGGGTAAATTGTAAATGTCCTAAATGTGGCCATGATGCTAAAAGAGAGACTGATACTATGCCAAACTGGGCCGGATCAAGTTGGTATTTCTTAAGATTTATGGACCCCCATAATAATTTTGAATTTGCTTCAATGGAAGCTATGAAATATTGGAATAAAGTTAATTGGTATAATGGTGGTATGGAACATACTGCAAGACATTTACTTTATGCAAGATTTTGGGTTCAATTTTTATATAATATAGGACTTGTTCCAAATAAAGAAATGATTGATACAAGAGTATCACATGGTATGGTACTTGGCGCAAATAATGAAAAAATGAGTAAAAGCAAAGGTAATGTAATTAATCCAGATGATATTGTAAATGAATATGGGGCTGATACTTTAAGATTATATGAAATGTTTATGGGAGATTATGAACAAGACGTACCATGGAGTATTGATTCATTAAAAGGTTGTAAAAGATTTATAGATAAAGTGATTAAACTTAAAGATAAATTAAATAATATCGATAGTTTTACGTCTTCACTTGAAAAAATTCAAAATCAAACAATAAAAAAGGTAACATATGATTTAGACAATATGGGTTATAATACTGCTGTATCAAGTTTAATGATTTTAACAAATGCTTATTATGATTTACCTTCAATTAGTAAAAAAGATTATACATTATTATTAACATTATTAAATCCAATTGCTCCACATATTACTGAAGAATTAAATGAAAATATTGGCAATAATCCAATTGTTACTTACTTATGGCCAGAATACGATGAAAATAAGATTAAAGATGAAATTATTACTGTTGTTGTTCAAGTAAATGGAAAAATTCGTGGTAAAGTTGAGGTTAATTCAAATATTAGTGATGAAGAAATGAAAAATAAAGCATTTGCAATAGAAAATGTTCAAAAATTTACTGAAGGTAAAGAAATTATTAAAGTAATAGTTATTTCTAAAAAAATCGTAAATATTGTAGTTAAATAAAAAAATTTGAAAAGTTAAGTGCTTTTCTTTTTTTTTTGACAATTTTTTTATTAAAATATATTTAATATATTATTAGTGATAATATGAAAGTAAAAGTTATTGATGAAAGTCATGAAAAAGATTTAGAAAGAAGTGTAAACACTTTTTTAAGTGAGGGAAATTATGATATAATAGATATTAAGTTTCAAGTGGCTATTGCTGTATGTGGTGAAGAACAATTATATTGCTTTAGCGCTATGATAATTTATAATTAAAGCATATACATATTATTAGAATTTGTTTCAAAATCTTCAGTTGATATTGTAGTTGATTCAATTTTACTAATTCTTTTATCAAGTCTAGTTATTTGTCTTTCAATTTTGGCAAGACGCTCTTCAATATCTTGCATATTAAAATTAATAGGCATCATTTGATTAGGCATTTGCATATTTGGGTAATTTTGCATCATTTGATTTTGAAACATAGGATTCATATCATTAAAGAAGGCATTTCGATTTTTTTTCATAGGCATTCCTTTCTAGTAATAATATATGCAAAAAAATAAGGAAGTGATTAAAATGAGAATGCGTAATCCTAAAAATATGGAAACTATATTAAAATCTTGTGATTACTTTTTAGATGAAAATTTATTTAATAATAATAATGATATTAATTTAGAAATTGGTATGGGTAAAGGTAATTTTATTATAAATAT
>JBJFGY010000020.1:0-14805 GCA_051893155.1 Bacilli bacterium | reverse complement strand
TCTTCTTTTTTTACATTATTTCATGATATTCATAAAATTTATTCTATTTTACTAGGTTCATATGTTAAGTTCGAATAGTTCGAACAGATTTCCTTTTGGTGCGCCCAAAGGGATTTGAACCCATAACCTTTGGTTCCGTAGACCAACACTCTATCCAGTTGAGCTATGGGCGCATATATAATTTTTCCTTTTGTAAAGGCAAGTTCATTATAATATAAAACTTTAAAAAAATCAATAAAATCATATTCTTTTTTTTTCTTATTTATGATAAAATTAAATACGAAGGAAGAAGATGGATGACTAGAGAAATTTTTATATTATGTGCTGTTGGTTATTATTTTATTGCAATGATAGTAATTGCAGTTGTTTTAATCGTGATAAATAATAAAACAAAAAAGAAATATCAAAGTCAGATTACAGAACTAGAAAGACAAAAAAATTTAGTCATATCATCAAATATATTAACTGAACTTAATAAAGTTGAACCTCTTATAAATAATGAGGATTTACGAAAAAAATATAATAATTGGCAAGATAGATTTAATGAAATTAAAACAATTGATATTCCCAAAATAACTGATTTAATTAATGAAGTACAAAGATATTTTGAAGAAAAAGATTATCAAAATTTAAAAACTTCAATAATAAAAACAGAAATGGATTTAAATTATTTACAAACAAAATCATCTTTTTTACTTGATGAAATTAAAGAAATAACTTTAAGTGAAGAAAGAAATCGTGAAAAAATTACTAAACTTAAAACTGAATATCGTGAAGTTGTGACAACATATAAAGATGATTTAGAGGGTTATAGTAAAATAAAAGTTCCTATTGAACTTCAATTTGAAAATGTTGATAAGTTATTTGCTAGTTTTGAAAATGCTATGGATAAAAATGAATATACTGAAGTTGGTAAAATAGTTAAAGCAATTGATGATATTGTATCAAATTTAAAAGAAATAATTAAAGATACAAAGACTATTGTACTTTATGGAGAAAACTTAATACCTAAAAAAATTGAAGATATACTTCAAATATATAGTAAAATGGTTCAAAGTGGTTATAATTTAGAATATTTAAATATTGAATATAATATTGAAGAAGCAAATAAAAAAATTATTGATATTTTTCAAAGATTAAATGTCTTAGATGTGGAAGATTCGATTTTTGAACTTAAAACTATGCATGATTACTTTGATTCATTATATCAAGATTTTGATAAGGAAAAGCTAAGTAAAAAACTTTTCGAAGATTATTCAAGAACAATAGCTATTAAAGTAACTAAACTTGAAAAAATAGTTAATGAACTTTATAAAAAAATTGGGGAATTAAAATATAGTTATGATTTAACTGATGATGAAGTAGCTGTTATTACTGAAATCAAAGATGAAATGATAGATATTCATAATAGTTATGATCATATTATGGATATATATCGTAATAAAACCCTTGCATATTCAAAATTAAGTAGTGAAATGGAACAAATTAATAATAGATTACTTAAAAATGAAGAAAAGTTAAATCATACTTTACAAACATTAAGTAGTTTAAAAGATGATGAATTAAGAGCAAGAGAACAATTAACTGAAATTGAAGAAATACTTAAAAATAGTAAAAACAAAACCAAAGAATATAATTTGCCTGTTATACCCAAAAATTACTATGTTGAATTTGCAGAAGCATCACTTGCAATTAGGGATATGATTAATGAACTTGAAAAAAGACCTATATCAATTAAAAATTTAAATATGCGAGTAGATACTGCACGTGATTTAGTTTTAAAGGTATATAATACTATTAATGAAACTACAAAGACCGCAAAAATGGCTGAAATGGCAGTTGTTTATGGTAATAGATATCGAACTGTAAATAAAGATGTTGATTTTGGGCTTACAAAAGCAGAAAATTCATTTTATAAAGGCAATTATAAAATATGTTTAGAACAAGCAATTAGTGCAATTAATATAGTTGAACCTGGAATATATAATAAATTGCTAGAAAATTTTAAAGATTAGGGGGATAATATGATATATTTAGATTATAGTGCTACAACACCAGTTTCTTTAGAAGTACAAGATACCATAAATAAAGTTACAAGAGAATTTATTGGTAATGCTAATTCAATTAATGGATTAGGAATAAAAAGTAAAAATTTACTTAATAGTGCTACGAAACAAATTGCTGAAGAATTTAATATTTTAGAAAGTGAAATTACTTATACTTCATCAGCTACGGAAAGTAATAATCTAGCACTTATTGGAGTTAGTCTTGCAAATTTTAAAAGAGGAAAACATATTATTGTTTCAAAACTTGAGCATCCATCTATTTATAGTATATGTTCATATCTTGAAACAATGGGTTTTGAAATAAGTTATGTTAATTCTGATGCTGATGGACTTATCGATTTTGAACATTTAAAAAAATTAATTAGAGAAGATACAATTTTAGTAAGTATTTGTGCTGTTAATAGTGAACTTGGGATAAGACAACCACTTAAAATGATTAGACAAACTATTAAAAAAATAAATCCCAATATATATTTTCATAGTGATATGACTCAAGGAATAGGTAAAATAGCTTTTTCGCTTCATGATGTAGATTTAGCAACTATTTCATCACATAAAATATATGGTCCAAAGGGAATTGCAATGTTATATTGCAATAGTACAGTTAAAATTAAACCAATTATATACGGAAGTGGAAAATCAAATGATTTAAAACCTGGTACTCCAGCACTTCCATTAATTGTTGGATTTTCTAAAGCAATTAGACTTGCTCTAACAGATATAGAAAAAAAAGAAAAATATATAAGTTTATTAAATGAAAGATTATGTTCTCATTTAAAAAAATATCCTGATATTTTAATTAATAAAACAAAGTATTCTATTCCACATATCTTAAATATTTCAATTATGAATATTAAACCTGAAACATTTATACATGCTTTAGATAGTGATGAAGTTTATATTTCTACCAATACAGCGTGTTCTTCGGGAGAATTATCGAGTAGTGCAATGGTAGTTTATAATGATGTAAAAAGGGCGTCACATACAATTAGGATTAGTTTAGCTAGCATGACTACAAGTGAAGAAATTGATAAATTTATTAAAATATTTGATAAAAACTATGAATCACTTAATAGTCTAGTAAAGAAGGATTAAATGGAAAAAGTAATAATTATTAAGTATGCTGAATTATCTACGAAAAGTGATAATATTAATTTTTTTATAAAAACACTTAAAAATAATATAGAAAAAAAATTAAGTGGAATTTCATTTAAAATAAGTTATGATATTGGAAGAATGATTATATATACTGACAATATTGATATTGTTTTAAATAAACTTAAAGAAGTTTTTGGTATTCATGAAATAATGGTAGGATATATTTTTAAAGATAAAAGCATTGATAAAATTGAAGAAAACATTTTAACTTTAATTAAAAATAAAAACTATAATACTTTTAGAGTTACCACAAAAAGAAGTGATAAACATTATGAAATAAATAGTATTGATTTTTCAAAAATGGTTGGTGCATATATTTTAAAAAACACTGATAATAAAAAAGTTAAAATTGAGGGTGCTGATTTAGAAATATTTGTTGAAATTAGAATTAATGAGATTTTAATTTATTTTGATGGTATTAAAGGTCTTGGTGGTTATCCTGTATCAACTTTAGGAAAAGGTTTACTAATGCTTTCGGGGGGAATTGATTCTCCAGTTGCTGGCTTTCTTGCTATAAAAAGAGGAATAAGACTTGAAGCAATTTATTTTGATTCACCACCTCATACTAGTAAAATGGCTTTAGAAAAAGTTAAAGATTTAGCAAAAGTTCTAGCAAAATATAATAATAATGAAGTAAAAATACATATTATTAATTTTACCCATATACAAGAAGAAATAATTAAAAATATACCCAATTATTATTTAATTACAATTATGCGAAGATTTATGTATCAAATTTCAGCTCTTATTGCAAGTAGAATAAATGCTCATGTTATAATTAATGGTGAAAGTGTTGGCCAAGTAGCTAGTCAAACATTACAAAGTATGGAAGTAATTAATGAAAGTATTAAAAAACCAGTTTTAAGGCCAGTATGTTGTTTAGATAAACTTGAAATAATTGATATTGCTAAAAAAATTGGTACTTATGATATAAGTATTTTACCATATGAAGACTGTTGTACAATTTTTGTACCAAAACATCCAGTTATTCATCCTAATTTAAAAACAGCATTAGAATATGAAAAATTAATTGATAAAGATAAATTAATATATGATGCAGTAAAAAATGAAACTATAATTAATATAAATTCTAATAATTTAGAATATCAAGATTTGTTATAATATTTATTTTTTTTCACATACTATTAGTATGATAAAGAAAAATTATTATAGAAATGTTGAATTATTTATAGAAAGTAAAAGAGAAAAACTAGCAAATGAATATTTTAATGATTATGGATATAATTTGGGTTCATCAAGAAAAAATAAAATAAATAATTTTGAAAATTATGCTAAAACTAACCAATATAATTTAAATAAAATAACTAAAGATAAGTAAAAAAAGGTAGTAAATTACTCTTTTTTTTTGTATAATAAAAAAGAGGTGAAAAAATGAAAATATTATCAATAAATGCTGGTAGTTCATCATTAAAATTTACTTTATTTGAATTACCAAAAACTGATGCCATTGCCAGTGGTGTATTTGAAAAAATAGGTTTAAAAGATAGTTTTTATACTATTAAATATGATGGTGAAAAAACTAGAAAGGAAGTATATTTAAAAGATCATGCAGTTGCAGTAGATTATTTAATGAAAGATTTAGTCGATATGCATATAGTTTCTTCTTTAGCGGAAATTGAAGGTGTAGGCCATAGAATACTTCATGGTGGAGCTGAATTTACTAAACCTGTAGTTCTTTCTGAAGACGTTATTGAAAGAATTTCTAAATATAATGAATTAGGACCACTTCATAATCCCGCAAATTTATTAGGTGTTAAAGCATTTATGAAAGCTTTACCTGGAGTAATTAATGTAGGTGTATTTGATACTGGATTTCATCAAACAATGGATGAAGAACATTTTCTTTATCCAGTTCCATATGAATGGTATACAAATTATGGTGTAAGAAAATATGGATTTCATGGAACAAGTCATAGATTCGTATATGGTGAAATTTGTAAAAAACTTGAAAATGAAGAATTAAAAGTTATTACATGTCATATAGGTAATGGCGCATCACTTTGTGCAATAGATGAGGGAAAAGTAATAGACACTTCAATGGGATTTACTCCTCTTGCTGGTGTCATGATGGGTACAAGATGTGGTGATATAGATCCAAGTATTTTAGAATATGTATGTAACAAAACAGGTAAAACTATCTCTGAAGTTACAAATGATTTAAATAAGAAAAGTGGTTTTTTAGGAATAAGCGAAATATCATCAGATGCCCGTGATGTTGAAAATGCTGCAATGGAAGGTAATAAAATGGCTATTTTAGCAGAAAATATGTACGCTCAAAAAATAGCAAACTATATAGCAGTTTATAATAATATGCTTAATGGAGCTGATGCTATAGTATTTACTGCAGGTGTAGGTGAAAATAGTGCTAGAATGCGTAAAATGGTTATTGATAGAGTTAAATCTTTAGGTGTAAAACTTGATGATAATTTAAATAATGTAAGAGGAGAATATCAAAAAATTTCTGCAGAAGATTCAACAATTGCTGTATATGTACTTCCTACAAATGAAGAACTTTTAATTGCTCAAGATACTTTACAATTAAAGCGTGAAATGGGTGATTAAGATAAATAGAGATATTTATAAGAAAATTTTTCGTTTAATAAAAAAATACGATGAAATTGTAATAGCTAGACATATCGGTCCTGATCCAGACGCTATTGCAAGCCAAATTGCTCTTCGTGATTCAATTAAAAATACCTTTCCAAATAAAAGAGTATATGCAATTGGAGCTGGAGTGAGTAAATTTAAATATTTAGGATTTTTAGATAAACCAGATTATAATAGTTTAACTAATACTTTACTAATTGTATTAGATGTTCCAAATTTTTATCGTGTTGATGGTATAGATGATTTAGATTATAAAGAAATTATTAAAATAGATCATCATCCAAAAGAAGATATTGTAGGTACTGTTGATTTTACTTCCGATGAGTATTCTTCAACATGTGAAATGGTAGCTAATATTCTTTATGAAACAAAACTTATGATGGATAAGGATATTGCCGAAAAATTATTTTTAGGAATTGTATCTGATAGTGAAAGATTTTTATTTAAAAACACTACAGTTGGAACTTTTGAAATATGTGCAAAGTTAATTAAAGATTATAAATTAGATTTTATTTCTCTTTATGATAATTTATATCAAAAAAGTTTTAATGAATGTAGATTTGAGGCATATATAATAAATAATTTAAAAGTATCTGAAAACAAATTTGGTTATATTATTATAGATAATAAGATACTAGATGAGTATAAAGTTGACTTATCAACACCATCAGTATTAATTAATAATTTTAATTTTATTGATGAATTAAATTTATGGTGTTTTATTACTTATGATGAGAGAAATGAAATATATAAAGTAAATATTCGTTCAAGGGGGCCAGTTATTAATGAAATTGCTGGTAAATACAATGGTGGTGGCCATAAATATGCTTCTGGAGCTAGAATATCTAAAAAAGATGAGGTAAATCATTTATTAAAAGATTTAGAAAAAGCTGCTGAAGAGTATCTTGCTAAAGAGGAAGAATAATGAATATTAGTAATATTAAATTAAATAAAAATGGTAAGTATGAAGTTATTATTGATAATACAAGGTATATTTTATATCAAGATGTAATAATTAAATACTTACTTTTTTCAAAAAAAGAAATAGATGAAAAATTATTAAATTCTATAATTAATGATAATAATTATTATGATGCTTATTATAAAATGATTAAATTTATAAATTCAAAATTAAGAACTAAAAATGAAGTTAGAAAAAAACTTAATACCTTAAATATTACGAAAAATGATCAAGATAAAATAATTAGTGTATTAGAAAATCAAGGATATTTAAATGATGAAACATATATAAAAGCATTTATTAATGATAAAATTAACCTTTCTTTAGATGGACCTAATAAAATAAAAAATGAACTTTTAAAAAATAATTTTAATGAAGAAAAAATTTTAAATTATTTAGAAAACTATAATGATATTTGGAATAGTAGAATAGAAAAAGTTATTAATAAAAAAATAAAAATGAATAAAAACTATTCTAAAAAAATGTTAATAAATAAATTAAGTAATGAATTAGTTAATTTAGGATATTCAAAAGAAATGTTTTCAATTAGTTTAAAAAATATAATCTTTGATGATAGTTTAATTTATGAAAAAGAATATCAAAAAATATATAATAAACTTATCAAAAAATATGACGAAGATAAAGCTAATTTACTTACAAAACAAAAATTATATAATAAAGGATTTAATATTGCAAATAAATAATAAAAAAAATATCAGTTAACCCGATATTTTTTTATTCATCTTGTGAAGTTAAAGATGCAAGTGAATTTGTAATATAATTAGAATATTGAGTAGCAAGTGTACTATCTTCAATATTAACACCCATTTGTTTACGATAGTGTTGTAATGCATTAACAGATAAAGTTTTATCATCTTCCATTATATCACTTGCTAGGATTTCAATTATTTCATCTTTAAGATCATCTAAAGATTCTTTTTCATATGTTTGATTACGCATAATAATATGATATCCTAAACTAGTTTTAATAACTTTAGTATAATAATTATCATCTTTTAATGTATAGGCTTTTTGGGTGATTTCAGTATAAGTATTACCTAATGTAGTTTTATTTACTTTACCAAGTGATCCACCTTTATCTTTAGTTGCTTCATCTTCAGAATATTTTTTGGCAAGTTCACTAAATGCCTCACTTACTTTTTTACCATTTTTAACAGCGTCTTTAAGTTCTAATATTATGCTTTCAGCTTTTTTTTCTGCATCAGTTTCTGCTTGACTTATTTCATCTTCATCCATTTCATCAGTAACCTCTGGTGTAATTAAAATATGACTTATTTCGATATCATTATCAATTTCATTTTTATAATATTTTTCAATATCTTTATCTGTTACTTGCTCTTTAGCATATTCATTCATTGCATAAGATTGCATATAACCTAAATAAATTTGTTCTTGATATTCTTCAATAGTAATATAACCATAATATTGTTGAATAGCACTTAGAAGTTCTTCTTCTGAATTATAATTTTCTTTAAGAGCTTCAATATAATTTTCACTAGATTTTTTTGCTTTTTCAATATTATCTGGGAAAGTTTTTTCTAAAACTTTTTTATCAATCATATTTAATAGGGTAGATAAAGCGTATTTATCTTTAAGTTCATTATATAAATCATCTACACTTATCATATCACCATTTTTAAAACTAACGACAGCATCTTGTCCATTTTCAAGTTGTGGAACTTTACCACATCCTGTTAATAAAAATAACCCTAGCATTAAACATAAAATTTTCTTTTTCATTATTACCTCCATAAATTTATTATAACAATATGATGAAAAAAATACAATTAAAACACGCACAATTTAATATATTTGGCATTTAATATTATGAAAAGACAAAAAGGAGGAATTTATATGAATCATTGTTGTGGTAACAACCTTGGGGCTGCGATTATATTGGTATTATTCATCTTACTTATAATCATAGTCGGTGCCTATATATAGGAGGTAGATATGAGTTGTTGCAAAAAAAATCCACCTGAACATGAAAATTGTTCACATGGAATATCAAATTACTTTTTTATAATACTTATCCTATACATATTACTTGCTATAGTATTAGGACCCATTTGCTAAAGGAAAAGCCAAATGCTTTTCTTTTTTTAATTTATTTCTTTAACATTTATGTTTTGATTTAAAGATGTAAGTATATTTTTATATTCTTCATAAATCTCTTTATAATTTGCATTATAGCTTTCATTCATTTTACTAAAAGGAATAACTAAATAATTTTTGTGATTTTTATTATATGTATAAGTAAGGTCCGCTCCTATATTATCTATTTTAATTTCACTTGTGCCATCTTCATAAATTGTTTTGGTAATGTCCATTGAAGCAAGAACACCAACAATACCTTTATAGCCAATGCTACTTATTAAATCTCCTTGATTAGAAATAAAATTACCAAGTGAATAAAAAACGACAGTGTTATCAATAATATCAAATGGTTGAAGGCAATGGGAATATGTACCTAAAACTATATCAACGCCTAAAGATGCTAAATAATTTGCAATTTGAATATTACTTTGTGTTGGCTTTGTTTCATATTCAGCAGAGTTTTTATGCCAGTGCATTGCAACAATTACAACATCAACTTTTTGTTTTAAATCTTCAACTTCTTTTTTAACTGTTTCTTCATCATATATATCAATTTTGTATTTAATATCAGAAACAGATCCATCTAGTCCATTTAAAGTGTTAGTATAAGCTAAAAAACCATATGAAATATCATTAATTGTTCCAATATTATATTTATTTTCTTTACTTTCATCCTCATTAAATCCATCAAATATAATATTTTTACTTTTCCAATAATTATAGGAATTAGTTATACATTCATCACTAGCATAGGTACAATCAGCACTATGATTTGAGGCAAGAGATACTAAATTAAATCCTGCATTAACCATTGCATCACCAAATTCTGATGGACTATTAAAATAGGGATAAGAACAATAACCAGGCAAATTATACTGACAATTAAATCTACTTGTAAGTTTACCTCCAAAAACTGTTTCTTGATTATAATAAGCAATATCATACTCACTAATAATATCTTTTACCATACTCATTTGTGAAGAAAAATCAAATGTTTCAGTATTTTTATCATAAGCATCTAAATATACGGGATTATGAAGTAGGGCATCACCAGTAGCTACTAAAGATATTTTTTTTGTAATAGGGTATATTATTTTTTCTTTTTCATTTATTAATTTATTAAATTCAAAATCTTCATTATTATTAATATTTTTGGCAATTAAATATGAAAAAATACCTATTAAAAAAGTTATAATTAATGAAAAAATAATTTTAATTTTCTTCTTTACTCTTCTTTTCATTAACACCTTCCATTACTAATTTATATACATCTTCAACTTTTTTAGAAGGCTTTTTATTAAAATCTGGCATAATATGTAAATGTAAATGTTTTATTTCTTGTTTACTTCCATAATTAATTGAAAATGAACATCCTTTTTCATCAAGAGACGCCATAGTAATTTTGGCATATTTTTTAGCTATATTAAACATATGAGAAAGGATTTCTTCGGGTACATCATAAATTGATACAAAATGCTCCCTGGGAATAACTAATAAGTGACCATCACAAATCGGATATTTATCCATCAAAACAATCACTAATTCGTCTTCATAGATAGTTAATCTTTTATTTTTATCTTTTGCAATATCACAAAACAAACAATTCATATTAAAATTCACCTCATAAAAATTATATCATTTAGTTGAACCAAATTCTACTTAAATTACAATTGGCACTTTTTGGAGCAGGATCTGGATAATCAAATTTAATTAAAAGAGGCATTTTAAATGCAGTACCAAATGCAATTGCATTTCCAGGAAGAACAGATTTCATTTTATCTACACTTTCATCAGTAATAAAAGGAACTACATTTTTAATATAATTAACATCTTTTGGATGTGTCATTTTAAAAATTAAAAAATTATTACATTGACTAAGAGTTGTTTCAGATATTTCACTTGGTCTTTGAGAAATAAGTCCAAGAAGCAAGCCGTATTTTCTTCCTTCTTTGGCAATACGTTCAAATATATTATAACCTAAAACGCTATTATCAACATCATCATTTACATATCTATGTGCCTCTTCAATAATTAAATTAAATGGATTTGAACCACGATTTTTAAGTGAAGTAGTGTAATTAAATATCATTTTTGCATATATTTTTACAATTGTTTTAGCAAGATGATCATTTATATAATTTATATTAAAATTAATTATTTGTGCTTTTTTATCATTTAAATGAACAATCTTATTAATATATGAATCAAGACTTATATATTCTGGATAATTAAAAAATTCTTTACTATCACTATTTAATATAGCATCCATTCTAACTTTTAATATATTTAATTTATTAAATACACTATCATTTTTCCATATACCTTCATCAATTAAAGCAAAATCTAATGCATTTGAAACATCTTGTAATGTAAATGGAGTAGTGCCATCTGGCAATGCAAATGAAACTTCCTCAGTTATAAATCCTTGTAAGAAATCTGTAACTTGTTCTATTGCATTTATTTTATTATGTTCATCAACTCTCATGCATTGTCTTAATGTACGATAATATCCAGGCTCACTTATAGAACTATCAAGGTTTATTTCAGGTGTATTAGTTTTGGTAAGAACACCAACAACTTGATCTCTTATTTGAGGTCCAGGTCTACCACTAATTAAAATATCTAAAAGTGCTTTTGCTAAAATTGTATTTTTATATGCTTGTACTTTAGAATCGTTATTTATAAAAAGATTAACATATCTTAAAGTTTTTTCAATTAAATTTAATTGACTTTTATCATTTACATCGAGTAATAGAGCATATTCATCAATTCCTAAAAGCCATGGCGGAATTGTTAATTTTTCTTCTTCACTAGTTAAATCAGTTGTATATGTTTTATAGGCAAAACTTCCTTCAATATTTAAATAATTAAAAGCACTGGCATATTCACCATAGGCATCAAATATTATTATATTTGGATTATTATTTATATTTTTACTAGCCATTAAATTTTGAATTATTTTAGTAAATGAACAGCTTTTACCGCTACCAGAGGAACCAAATATTGCAAAATGGGAACCAAAGAAATTATTAATATCTGCATTAATAGTTACATTATCATAATATGGACTTTTTCCCATTACTAAAGAGTTTGATTTAAATCCAACAATATTTTGAACAAAATCATAATTTAATAAATAAACAAGTGATGAAAAAGATGGTTTTTGATCAAACCCATATAAAAAATTATTTCCTTCAAGTTTTCCTAAAATATTAATTTTACAATGAGTTAAACTTACTTCAATAACTTCTCCAATAAAGGATTTTAGATTATCCTTTATTAAAACATATAAATTAATTAAACTTGGTGTTTTTTTGATATCTATTGTTAATTTAACATCAATTATATTATTTGAAATTTCTTCAATTGTACCTAACATATCCTACCTCTATTCTAAAATTATTATATCATTTAAAATAGTTATTTACAACTTGAAAAACTTAAGATAACTAAAAAAACGATAATGCGAAACTTTTGCCTATATTTGCATAAATTAAATTAGGAAGGTGATATAAGTGTCAAACTTTAAAGAAATAATTACAAAGGCTATAATAGGAAAGTGTAAGAAAAAAATTACAAGTAATTATGAGATAGAATGTGAAGAAAAACCTAATACTATATTAGGATGTTGGGTTATAAATCATTCTTTTAGGGGAGTAAATAATTTAGGTAAAGTAAATATTAATGGTTCTTTTGATGTTAATGTTTGGTATTCATACGATAATGATACTAAAACTGCAGTATGTACAAGAAAATTTACATATTCTGATGTAATTAATGTTCCTTTAAAAGATAATACAAAAATAACTAATAATAGTGAAATAATTGTTAATGCTCTAAAACAACCAACAGTTACAGATGTAAAAATAAAAAATGGTCTTGTTGATTTAAAAATAGAGAAAGAGTTAGGTGTAGAAGTAATTGATAATACTACAATTAAAGTTGCTATTGAAGATGATGCTGATGAATATGAAGAAATATATGATAATGAAAATGAGGATGAATTAAATATAAATGTAGATGATTTAGATGATGATTATTTAGAGTCAACAAATAATGGTTGACAGTTAAAATAATTTATGTTATATTAATTTTGAAATTTGAAAGGAGTAATTATGGCAGTAAAATTAAGACTAAAGAGAATGGGTGGAAAGCAAAAACCATTTTATCGTATTGTAGCGGCTGATAGTCGTAGTCCAAGAGATGGACGTTTTATCGAAATAGTAGGAACATATAATCCAATAAAAGGAAAAGAAGTAGTTACTATTGATGAAGAAAAAGCATTATATTGGCTTAATAAAGGTGCAATACCTACTGAAACAGTAAGAAATATATTTTCTATGCAAGGCATTATGAAAAAATATGCAGATAGTAAAGTTAAAACTTCAAAGAAAAATATAAAGAAGGATTAATTATGGATATAAAAGAATATACTTCTTTTTTAGTTAAAAGTATTACAAATAATCCAGATATGGTAAAAGTTGAAATATTTGAAAGTGAAGGAGAAGATCCAATTATTGAAATTATAGTTCATCGTGATGATTATGGCATAGTTATAGGAAAAGGTGGTAAAATGGCTACCTCTTTAAAAACTATAATTCAAGCTTATGCATTTTTAAATAATATGCCTAAAGTTAAAATTAATATTGATTCATTTTAAAAAAATACTTCGAAAAAAAGTATTTTTTATTTGTGATGTTTTTCATTAAATAATTTAAAAGCTTCATTTAGTTCACTATAATTAAGTTCTTCTAAAAAATCTTCATCTTTATCATTAACTTTATATATTTTAAAATCATCAGGATTTTCTTCGTTTCCATAGTAATAATAAGTATTAGTTTTACCCTTAATATTTTCAATTTCAAAATATTGTGTACCATTAATATTTATAACATTTAATTCAACCATTTTTAACTCCTTATCTATTATAATTCAAACTTTCATATCCTAAAACATAATCAAGCTTTTCACTAAAGGATGAACTTGTACTTAGTGAATCCATATAATTTGATGGAATAAGTGATGATAAACAAATTGCTGCTTCTTCATTTGAATAACCTTGTGATATAAGTACTTCATATAATGAATTTAAACTTTCTATAGTAATTTCTTGGTAATTAGGATTTACACTACCATATAACATATTATGGTCATTTATTGCTACATAGGTTTTACCATTTTCAACATCATTTTTTATATAACAATGTTCAGAAGTTAAAACATCATAAGTATCATGTGATATTTTATCAAAATTTACTACATATTTTACTCCAACTGCACTAATTGTACTCATTGCTACTAAAACACTTGCTATAGCAACTTTTTTCATTGTTTTTCTTCTTTGAATAGTTTTTTGAATTTTTTCTCTTCTTGCTTCAGTAGTTCTATCTAAATGGTGCATCTCAACTACTTCATTACTACTTACATATTTTCCTGTAGTATTTAATGAATATTTTTTTACAATTTCGTCAAGTTCATCTTTACGAATTTGAGTTTTACCAACATAACCTTTTTTTACTTGCTCATTATGTAAATTTACAATGTCAGTAAATACATCATTAACATCTTCTTTTGGAATGACTGAAGTCAATTTTTGAACATCATTAACATTTTCAACTTTACCATCTTTAATATGTAATGCTTGATTTTTATTGATTACACCAATATTTCCACGAGGTGCAGCAATACCATATAAAATTCCACTAAGTTCTTTTTTACTTATAATTTCACCAGTTTCTAAATAATAGAATAATGTTTCCATATCTTCACCTACTATAAAAAGTATAGCATTATTATTTTATTAAATCAATTATAAAGTCTTTTGAGTTTAGGTTTTTTATGAAAAATTTTTAAATATTTTTGATTAGTTTATAA